>JALYUI010000288.1 GCA_030853845.1 Bacteroidota bacterium
GTTCTTCGGTTTATAGGGCGCGGTGGGAGCGGGGTGCATAGAAGGAGTAGCGCGGACTTTCCGTCCGCGACCATTAGGTTGAAAAACGTACACGAAGGTACGAAAAACGCCCCGGCGGGGTGGCCGGGGCGTTTCAAATAACACTGGTAGAACCAGCGCCTACTAGTTCTCGACGGCTTTCTGGCCGGCCTCTGCCACGGCGTGGTCGTCCTCCACGCTGCTGCCCGACACGCCGATGGCCCCGATAACGTGGCCGGCGGCATCCTTAATCGGCAGGCCGCCGGGGAAGCTGATGAGGCCGCCGTTGGAGTGCTCGATGCCGAAAAGTGGGCCGCCGGGCTGCGAAAGGCCGCCGATTTCGCCCGTCGGCATGTCGAAGTAGCGGGCCGTTTTGGCTTTCCGGATGGAGATGTCGAGCGAGCCCAGCCAGGCGTCGTCCATCCGGACAAAGGCGGTAAGGTTGGCACCAGCATCAACCACGGCAATATTCATTTTAACGCCCATTTCGAGGGCCTTTTGGTGAGCGGCCTGAATGGCGGTCTGAGCTTGCTGGAGGGTAATACCCATAAAAAAAGTGGTGGAATGTTATGGAAGATGGTCTGGAGATAACTCTCCCGGGCTCCTAACCGACTTGGGGGGCATCTGGTTGGCATTGGCTTCGCGATTGTTTCAATACTTAAGCAATTTGGCAGGCTGAAAACGGCAAAAACAGGATTTCGACACCTCCGAAAGCTGGCCTTCCGGGCGGAACGGACACAAAAAAAGCTCCGACGGCAGTCGGAGCTTTCGTTACTAATCGTGAACTACCCAAACTGCACCGGCGGACTCAGTGCCATTCGCCAGACTACCGCTACCAGTACCGCCAGCAGCACCAGCCGCCAGGCCATGCGCGTGGACTGCGGCTTGCGCACGGTTTCTGAAAATAACTCGTTCAGGCAGCCCAGGGCCATGGGCGTAATCAGCAGGGCGATCATCACGAGGTGCAGGGTTTCCTGCACGGCCAGGTAGGGAAGCTTCAGCGCCACAATAAACAAGCTGCCCACTACCCAGGGTGCCACTAGTGTGCTGACTACCATTTTCTGTCGGTTGGCATAGCGCATCACCGTGCGCGAGTCGTGGGCCTGTAAAAAAGCCACTGCTCCAAAATAGCCCAGGCCCATTTGGGTGAGGCCCGCCAGCAGCGCCAGAAACACGTTCACCACATTGCCCATCCGAAACAACCAGTCGGGCACGTACCACGAGCCCGATTGGGTAAACGTATCGGCCAGCAAGGCCCCGAAAATGGCATTGCAGGCGTGCAGCGCCACCCACAGCAGCAGCAGTTTCAGCTGCCCGCGTCGGGCTCGTTCGCGCTTCCAGTACCATATAAATGCACCAAGCCCGACCAGCAGGCTTAAAGCCGGGCCGATACCATACACCGTGACCACAGCCATGCGCCACCATTCGCCGTCGCTCAGCGCATATATCACCCGGCTCGGGTTCCAGGTGCCGCGCAGGCCGAAGAGCCGCGAAGCCTCCACCTTGGCAATTTCGTAAAGCCCCCAAACCAGATAGTAAGCCAGGATGTAAATAACCGTGCCGTTGGCTGCCGAAATCAAAAACTTGTTTTTTTCAGCCAGCGGCTCGGCGGTGTGGGAATTGGAGTCGGTGGCCATGGGAATGAAACGAGGGCGAACAGGGTAATCGGCAAAACTAAACACTTCCCGGCTTTCCGGGCACGGTGCGTGCCGCTGATGGCCAGGCAAAGATGGCTGGCTTTTGCGCCCGCCGGTTCGTACCTTCGTCCCCTGAAAAACTGCCCCCTGTGAAGAATATTCGTAATTTCTGTATCATCGCCCACATCGACCACGGTAAGAGTACCCTGGCCGACCGCCTGCTGGAATTCACCAGCACCGTGGCCAAGCGCGACATGCAGGCCCAGCTGCTCGACAATATGGACCTGGAGCGCGAGCGCGGCATCACCATCAAGAGCCACGCCATCCAGATGCAGTATCCCTACAAAGGGGAAATTTACACGCTGAACCTGATTGACACCCCCGGCCACGTCGATTTCAGCTACGAAGTGAGCCGCAGCATTGCCGCCTGCGAAGGCGCGCTGCTGATTGTAGACGCCTCGCAGGGCATCGAAGCCCAGACGATTTCCAACCTCTACCTCGCAATTGGGGCCGATTTGGAAATTATCCCGGTCCTCAACAAAATCGACCTCCCGCACGCCATGCCGGAGGAAGTAACCGATGAAATCGTGGACCTGATTGGCTGCCAGCCGGAGGACATCATCCACGCCTCGGGCAAGGCCGGCATCGGCATCGAAGCCATCCTGAACGCCATCATCGAGCGTGTGCCCGCGCCCAAAGGCGACCCTGAAGCGCCATTGCAGGCCCTGATTTTTGACTCCGTTTTCAACTCGTACCGGGGTATTGAAGTGCTGTTT
>JALYUI010000297.1 GCA_030853845.1 Bacteroidota bacterium
CCTGGCGGCCGTGGTGAATGCCGGCTGGGGCGAAAACTCGGTGCAGCTGCTCGATGCCGCTACCGGCCGGCTGCTCGATACCCGCGCAGTGCCGGCCGCCTGGGCCGGCCTGGCCTGGGCTCCCGACGGCCGCACACTCTACGCCTCGGGCGGGCACCAGAACCGCGTCCATTGCTTCCGCATCGAGGGCCAGCAGCTGCGGCCCGATAGTGTGCTGGTGCTGGGAGAGCAGTGGCCGAAGCAGAAAATCGGGGTGGCCGGCCTCGCCGTCGATGCCCGGCGCGGCGTGCTCTACGCCGTTACGCGCGAAGACAGCGCCCTGTATACCCTCGACCTGCGTACCCGCCGCGTTTTACGCACCACCAAGCTCGCGGCCGAAGCCTACGGCGCGGTGCTCAGCCCCGACGGCGGCCGCCTCTACATCAGCCTCTGGGGTGGCCACGCGGTGGCCGTGTACGCCCCGGAGCAGCAGCGGCTGCTGGCCAATATTCCCGTCGAAAGCCACCCCAATGCCCTCGTGCTCAGCCGCGACGGCAGCCGACTGTTCGTGGCCAATGCCAACAGCAACTCGGTGTCGGTGATTGATACCCGCGCCGGCCGGGTGGTCGAAACCCTGAATACGGCGCTGTTCCCGGCCTCGCCCGCCGGCAGCACCCCCGATGGCCTCGCCCTGAACGCCGACGACAGCCAGTTATTCGTCGCCAATGCCGACAACAACTGCCTGGCCGTGTTCGACGTGCGCCAGCCCGCCGCTAGCCGGCCGCTGGGCTTCGTGCCTACCGGCTGGTACCCCACGGCAGTGCGCGTGGCCGGCGGCCAGCTGCTGGTGGCCAACGGCAAGGGCCTGACGTCGAAGCCCAACCCCAACGGCCCCAACCCCGTCCACGACGTGGGCGAGAAAGGCGCTGGCTACATTGCCGGCCTGCTCACGGGCAGCCTTTCGCGCCTGCCCCTGCCCGACGAAAAGGCCCTGGCGGCCTACTCGGCGCAGGTGTACGCCAACACGCCCTTCAGCAAAGCGCGCGAGGCGGCACCCGAGGTGCCCGCCGGCAGCCCGGTGCCCCGGCGCGTGGGCGAGCCCTCGCCCATGAAGCACGTGTTCTACATCATCAAGGAAAACCGCACCTACGACCAGGTGCTCGGCGACCTGCCCGCCGGCAACGGCGACGCCAGCCTGTGCCTCTTCCCGGAAGTTGTGACGCCCAACCACCACGCCCTCACCCGGGAGTTTGTGCTGCTCGATAATTTCTATGTCGATGCCGAAGTGAGCGCTGATGGCCACAACTGGAGCACGGCTGCCTACGCCACCGATTTCGTGGAGAAAAGCTGGCCCAGCAACTATAGCGGCCGGGGCGGCGACTATGACTTCGAGGGCAATCGCGGCGAGGTGGCCGAGCCCAAAGACGGCTTCCTGTGGGACTACTGCCTGCGCGCCGGCCGCAGCTTCCGCAGCTACGGCGAGTTCGTGTTCAAGGGCAAGCCCACCACGCCCAGCATCGCCGCCAACTACTGCGCCGCCTACGTTGGCTTCGACCTGAAAGTGAAGGATGTGGACCGTGAAAAGGCCTGGGAGCAGGATTTCGACCGCCTCGTGGCGGCGAATAAGCTACCCGACCTCAGCATCATTCGCCTGCCCAACGACCACACGTATGGCGCGCGCAAAGGCCAGCTCAGCCCCCTGAGCTACGCCGCCGACAACGACCTGGCCCTGGGCCGCCTCATCGAGCACCTCTCGCACAGCCCGGTCTGGAAAGAATCGGTGGTGATGATAGTGGAAGACGACGCCCAGAACGGCCCCGACCACATCGACGCGCACCGCTCCACGGCCTACCTCATCGGACCCTATATCCGCCGGCATGCCGTGGTGCATGCGGCCTACACCACCTCGGGTCTGCTGCGCACCCTGGAGTTGATTCTGGGCCTGCCGCCCATGAGCCAGTACGATGCCGCCGCGCCGCCGCTCTGGGCCTGCTTCACCGCCAAACCCGACCTGCGCCCCTACACCCTGCGCCCCGCCACCACCCCGCAGGACGTGCGCAACACTGCCTACAACGCCCCCGCCCGCCGCGCCGAAAAGTTCGATATGAGCCGCGAGGATGCTGCCCCGGATGTGGCCTTCAACGAGAACATCTGGCAGGCCGTGCGCGGCGAGCACAGCCGCATGCCCGCCCCGCGCCACAGCGCCGCCGTGCGCGGGGTGAAAGGCGCAGATAAGGAGGAGGAAGGGGAGGATTGAACGAAGGAAAAAGAACGTCATGCAGAGCGTAGCGAAGCATCTTACGTGTGGTAGTAACCCAATTCTTGCAAACGTTATTGATTAGTGGTGGCACGCGAGATGCTTCGCTACGCTCTGCATGACGTTCAATTATAAAACCAGCATAACTCCACCCATCATGCAGCTCAAGCCCCTCTTCACCTTCCTCACCGGCCTCGCCAAACACAACGACCGCGCCTGGTTTCAGGAGCGCAAGCCTACCTACGACCAACTGCGCAAGCCCTTTGAGGAGGACGCCGAGTTCTGGGCGCGCGGCCTGGCGCAGCTCGACCCCGCCCTGGCCACCGCCGAGGGCCGCAAAAGCCTCTTCCGCATCTACCGCGACGTGCGCTTCAGCAAAAACAAGGACCCCTACAAAACGCACTTCTCGGCCTACTTCACCGCCGGCCCGAGCAAGGACATCGACTCGCCCGGCTACTACCTGCAGCTCGGCCCCAACGGCAGCACGATGATTGCCGGCGGCCTCTACATGCCCGACAAGGCCCAACTGGCCGCCATCCGCCAGGAAATCGACTATCACCCCGAGGAGCTGAAAGCCATTCTCAGCGCGCCCGACTTCGTGCGCTACTTCGGCGGCCTGGGCGGCGACAGCCTCAAGAAAGCCCCTGCCGGCTACCCCGCCGACCACCCCGAAATTGAGCTGCTGCGCCACAAAGGCTTCATCGCCGCCCACCAGATGACCGATGCCGAAGTGCTGGCCCACCCCGATTTCCGGGCCTACGTGCTGGACGTATTCACCGCCATGGTGCCGCTGTGTCAGTTCCTGCGCCGGGCGGTAGAAGTGTAGCCTGGACTCTGCGAGTCCGGGCGTGAAC
>JALYUI010000298.1 GCA_030853845.1 Bacteroidota bacterium
TTTCTGGCAGGCCCCGGAGGTGTACAACGCCATGTCGCCCTTCAACTTCGCCGATAAAATCAAGACCCCCATCCTGCTCATTCACGGCGAGGCCGACAACAACTCGGGCACCTTCCTCATCCAGAGCGAGCGCTACTACGCCGCCCTGAAAGGGCAGGGCGCTACCGCCCGCTACGTGGTATTGCCCGCCGAGGCCCACGGCTACGCCGCCCGCGAAAACCTGCTCCACATGCTCTGGGAGATGGATTCGTGGTTGAACAAGTACGTGAAGAGTCCCGCCCCGGCCCCGGCCAATTAGGGGAGGTGATTGAACGTCATGCTGAGCTTGCCGAAGCATCTCTACCGTAGCAGTAAATGATTACTGTCGCGATAGAGATGTTTCGGCAAGCTCAGCATGATGTTCTTTTTTGAAAACGAATTATGGCATTCATCGATAAAATAGCCTGGCTGCACCTGCGCAACGGCGCGGTACTGAGCACCCGCAACCGGGGCAAGGACCGGTACTACTTCCCCGGTGGCAAGCGCGAGGCCGGCGAAACCGATACCGAAACCCTGGTGCGCGAAATCCGCGAGGAGCTGACCGTGGAAATCGACCCGGTGAGCCTGCGCTACGCCGGCACCTTCGAAGCGGCCGCTCATGGCCACCCGGCCGGCGTACTCGTGCGCATGAGCTGCTACTACGCCCGCTACACTGGCACCCTACAGCCGGCGGCCGAAATCGAGGAAGTGGTCTGGCTGACGTACCGCGACCGCGACCAGGTTTCGGCTGTCGACCAGCTGATTTTCGACTGGCTGCGGGCGCAGGAGCTGCTGGCCGACTGAAGCCGCTATGCAGGTTGCCCGAAGCTAGGATGCTGCCGAATCGCTTTTGCCCTTCTTTTCCCGGCGCAACCCCGGCCCGCGCGCAACCGACTTTACCTAGCCCACCCCCGGGCGTAACTTGCTGGCCTGCCCGTGGCTGCTGCCGGGGCCATACTTATTTTATGAACAAACACCTTCTCACCACGCTGGCCGCGCTGGCCCTGGGCAGCCCGGTGCTGGCCCAAACCACCCTCAAAACGCTGCCGTACCCGCAGCCCCACAAGGTTGATACCGTCACGACCTACTTCGGCACCAAGGTGCCCGACCCCTACCGCTGGCTCGAAAACGACCAGGCCGCCGACACCAAAGCCTGGGTGCAGGACGAGAACAAGGTAACGCAGGCCTACCTGAGCCAGATTCCTTTCCGCGAAACCATTCGTAAGCGGCTGGAGACGCTTTGGAACTATGAGAAATACAGTGCTCCGTCCAAAGAAGGAAAATACCTGTATTTCACCAAAAACACCGGCCTGCAAAGCCAGTCGGTGGTGTACCGGCAGCTGGGCAGCACGGGCAAGCCGGAAGTATTCCTCGACCCCAATTCCTTCTCGAAAGACGGCACTACTTCGCTGGGCGGGCTGAACTTCAGCAAGGATGGCAGCCTGGCCGCCTACCAGATTTCGGAGGGCGGCTCCGACTGGCGCAAGGTGATTGTGCTGCGCACCGCCGACAAGCACCTCGTAGGCGACACGCTGAAGGACGTGAAGTTTTCGGGCCTGGCCTGGAAGGGAACCGATGGCTTCTACTACAGCAGCTACGACAAGCCCAAAGCCGGCAGCCAGCTGGCCGGCAAGACCCAGCTGCACAAGCTCTTCTATCATAAACTGAACACCCCGCAAAGCACCGACAAGCTGATTTTCGGCGGCGACAAAACCCCGCGCCGCTACATCGGGGGCTCGCTCACGGAAGACGAGCGGTTTCTGGTCATCAGCGCGGCCAACACCACCACCGGCAACGAGCTATACTTCCAGGATTTGAGCAAGCCCGGCAGCCCTATCCTGCAAATGGTCGACAATGAGAAGAGCACCGTCGACATCATCGACAACGTGGGCAGCAAGCTCTACATCTTTACCAACCTGGGCGCGCCCAACAACCGCGTGGTGACCGTGGACGCCGCCAGCCCCAAACCCGCCAACTGGAAAACCCTGATTCCGGAAACGGCCAACGTGTTGAGCGTGAGCACTGGCGGCGGTAAGCTATTTGCCAATTACCTCAAGGATGCCACCTCGCTCATCGAGCAGTACAACCGCGCCGGACAGAAGGAGCACGCCATTATTCTGCCCGCGGTGGGCACGGCCGGCGGCTTCGGGGCCAAGCAAACCGAGCAGCAAACCTACTACACCTTCACATCCTACATCTACCCGCCCACCATCTTCAAATACGACATTGCCACCGGCAAATCGACGGTGTACAAGAAGGCGGGCGTGCAGTTCGACCCCACCAAATTCGAGTCGAAGCAGGTGTTCTACACGTCGAAGGGCGGCACCCGCGTGCCGATGATTATCACCTACAAAAAGGGGCTGGTGCTGAACGGCCACAACCCCACGCTGCTCTACGCCTACGGCGGCTTCAATATCAGCCTGACGCCCAGCTTCAGCACCTCCAACATTGTGCTGCTCGAAAACGGTGGCGTGTATGCCGTGGCCAACCTGCGCGGCGGCGGCGAGTACGGCGAAAAGTGGCACCTGGCCGGTACCAAGCTGCAAAAGCAAAACGTGTTCGACGACTTTATTGCCGCCGCCGAATACCTCAAAGCCAACAAATACACCGACACCGACCACCTCGCCATCTCGGGTGGCTCGAACGGTGGCCTGCTCGTGGGAGCCACCGAAACCCAGCGGCCCGACCTGTGCCGCGTGGCCTTCCCGGCCGTAGGAGTGATGGATATGCTGCGCTACAACCAGTTCACGGCCGGCGCCGGCTGGGCCTACGACTACGGCACCGCCCAGGACTCGAAGGAAATGTTCGAGTACCTCTACAAATACTCGCCCTACCACGCTATCCGGCCCGCCAGCTACCCGGCCACCCTCGTCACCACCGCCGACCACGACGACCGGGTGGTGCCCGCCCACTCCTTCAAGTTCGGCCAGCGCCTCCAGGATTCGCAGCAGGGGCCGCTGCCCGTGCTCATTCGCATCGAAACCAAGGCCGGCCACGGTGCGGGCCGCTCCACCGCCCAGGTCATCGGCGAGCAGACCGACAAGTGGGCCTTCATGTTCCAGAACATGGGACTGGTGCCGTACCAGAACAACTAGACTCCGCTAAATTAAAGAACGTCATGCTGAGCTTGCCGAAGCATGACGTTCTTTAATTTAGACAAGCAGGTTACGCCAACCCCCGGCTGATGCCCATTTCTAACCCGCGCAGCTCGGCCAGCCCGCGCAGGCGGCCGATGGCCGAGTAGCCGGGGTTGGTCTTTTTATGCAGGTCGTCGAGCATCTGGTGGCCGTGGTCGGGGCGCATGGGCAGGCGGAGGTTGCGCTGGCGCATCACCGCAATCAGCTCGCGCATCACGGCGTACATGTCCACGTCGCCTTCGAGGTGGTTGGCTTCGTAGAAATTGCCTTCCGCATCGCGCTGGGTGCTGCGCAGGTGGATGAAGTGAATACGGTCGGCAAACTGGCGCAACATCTGCGGCAGGTCGTTGTCGGCCCGCACGCCGAACGAGCCGGTGCAGAAACACAGGCCGTTGGCCGGCGAGGGCACGGCCGCCAGC
>JALYUI010000300.1 GCA_030853845.1 Bacteroidota bacterium
TGGCGTAGTGCACGTGCAGCACGTCGAGCTTCTCGTTCTGCACGATGTCGACCATCTTGCTGGTGAGAGCTAGCTCATAAGGCGGAAACTGGAAGAGCGGGTAGGCCGGCACGTACACCTCGTGGTAAAAGAGGTTCTCGTTGAAGAAGTCGAGCCGAACCGGCTGGCTGTAGGTGATGAAGTGCACGCGGTGGCCGCGCTGGGCCAGGGCCTTGCCCAGCTCCGTGGCCACTACGCCCGAGCCGCCAAACGTAGGATAACAGACAATACCGATGTTCATAGGGAAATGCGTTTGCGCTTAGCCAACCGCTCAGCGCAGGGTTTGTTGCAACGACGGATGAGCCGGCCAAATGATGCATGGCCCGTAGATTTCGCCACTACTGCTTCCCTACGTAATTTCGATGATGCGTCGATATACCGCCCTCACAGTATTTCCGGACGACCGGCAAATGCGGGCGTTGACGGGCTTAGATTTAGAAGCGTTTTGGGGCTTGGTCGAGGCATTTGTGGCGGGCTGCCAGCAGGAGGCCGATGCCCGTTTTTCGGCGCTGTGTCCCCGCCAGCGGCGGCGCGGCGGCGCGGCGGCGCGGCGGCGCGGCGGCGAGCGTATAGGCATGTTGGCCAGCCCCGAACAAAAGCTTCTATTCATGCTCTACTACTTGAAAACGTACCCCCCGTTCGACGTGCTGGCCGCCAGCTTTGGCCTGCCCCGCTCTAAAGTCTGCGAACACGCCCACCGCCTGGCCAAAGCCCTAGAGCGCACCTTGCGTATGCTCGGTGTGCTGCCGGCCCGCGCCATCGACTCGCTGGCCCAGAGGCAAGCCGTTTTTGCCGACGTGCCCGTGATGCTGCTCGATGCCACCGAGCGCGCCTACCGCCGGACCCAAGCCGCCGTGGACCGGGAGGCCGACTACTCGGGTAAAAAAAAGGGCCACCCGTAAAAACACGCTCATTGCCGCCCCGGACCGCTATATCCACTACCTGGGACCGACCACCAGCGGCACGACGCACGACTACCAGATGCTCAAAGACGAGTTTGACCAGAATCTGGGCCTGCTCGATTTGTGGCTCGTGCTGGCCAATTTGGGCTACCTGGGCGTGTCACCGACTACGACCTGACCCCTCAAAGCTTGCCCCACTGCAAGCCCCGGTGCCGCAAAAAGAACCCGAACACGGCCCTGACGGATAGCCAACGCAGCGATAATCAAGTCTATGCGCGCCGATGGGTTAAAGTCGAACACGCCATCAGTGGTGCCAAGCGTCTGGGCTGCGTCACGCAAGTTTACCGCAACAAATCTACCTCTTTCAACGACCGAATCATGCCCTTAGCCTGTGGCATTTGGAATTGGCATCTGACCAAAAAGAAAAAGACTACTTAGGAACAACTCTCTAAAATAATTCTCACAAAGAAGCGCCCCGCAACAAATTCGTTGTGGGGCGCTTCTTTGTGAATCGAAAGCTGCTTCAGCTGCTTACGGAACCTGATTACCGCCAGCCGCCGCCCATGGCGCGGTACACGTTCACGGTGGCGTTGAGCTGCTGCATGCGGGTTTCGATGAGGTCGAACTTCGATTCCAGGGCGTCGCGCTGGGTGAAGAGGACTTCGGTGTAGTCGGCGCGGGCCGAGCGAAACAGGCTGTTCGAAATATCGACTGATTCGCTGAGCGCCGCCACTTCCTTTGACTTGGCGTCGTAGCTCTGCGCCAGGTTATTGATATTGGCAAGCTGGTTGTTCACCTCGATGTAGGCGTTCAGCAGCGTCTTTTCGTAGCGGTACACGGCCTGCGTTTGCATGGCGTTCGTGTTGTAGTACAGCGCCTTGATGCCGTTGCGGTTGAACAGCGGGGCTACGGCATCGCCGGCCAGCGAAAACAGCATCGACTCAGGCGTGGACAGCAACAGCGCCGGGTTGTAGGCCGCGAAGCCGATGCCGCTGGTGAGGCGCAGCGAGGGGTAGAAGTTGGCGCGGGCCACCTGCACGTCGAGCTTGGCGGCGCTGAGCTGCTGCTCGGCCTGGCGGATATCGGCGCGGTTGCCCAGCAGCTGCGCGGGCAGGCCCGACTGGATAACCGTGGGCAGCAGCGTATTGAACGACGCATCGTTGCGGGCCACCGGCTGCGGGTAGCGGCCGGCCAGGAAGTTAATCTTGTTCTCGGCTTCCACAATCTGCTGCTGGAGCTTGAACTGCAGGGCGCGAGTATGCTGCACCTGGGCCTCAAAGCGTTTCACGGCCAGCTCGGTGGTGCGGGCCGACTCTTTCTGTAGCTTCACCAGCTCCAGGGCGTTGCTCTGGATGCCGATATTCTGCTTCACGATGGCCAGCTGATTATCCAGCGCCAGCAGCTCGTAGTACGAGTTGGCCAGCTCGGAAATCACGTTGGTTATCATGAAGTTCCGGCCCTCGATGGTAGCCAGGTAGCGCAGGGCGGCGGCCTTGCGGGCATTACGCAGCTTGTGCCAGATGTCGACCTCCCAGGTGGCAAACGCGCCCACCTGGAAATCCGTCAGCGGGTCGGGCGTGCGGCGGCCTTCCTTGATGTTGATATTTTCCTCCGTAGCGCCCTGAATGGTGTAGCGGCCCACTTTTTCTGCCCCGGCACTCGCGCCCAGGTTCACGAAAGGCAGGTACTCGCCCTTGCGGGCACGCACTTCGTTTTTGGCAATTTCGATTTCCTGGAGCGTGATATTCAGCTCCTGGTTGTTTTTCAGGGCAGCATCAATCAGCAGGCGCAGGTCGGCATCGGCGTAGAACTGTTTCCAGGCCAGCTGGCCCGAATTGGTGCTGTCGAGGGTGGCAGCGGCGGCGGTGGCGTAGCTGGCCGGCACGGTGCGGTTTTCGTTTTTCACTACCAGCTCGGGCGTTTTGCAGGCCGCGAAGGCCAGCGAGAGGCCAGCGGCGCTCAGGCATTGATATAGGCGTCTCTTAAGCATAGGGTTCCATTTCTTCTAATTCCACGCGCGGCTCCACGCCTTCAAATACGGGGGACTCATTTTCGTCCCGAATCAGCTTATTGTCGCCGGCCAGGGTGCCGAAGAAGTAATACAGGCCCGGAATGATGATAACGCCGAACACGGTGCCGAACAGCATGCCACCCAGCGCCGACGAGCCAATGGTACGGTTGCCGATTGCGCCCGCGCCGGTGGCCACCACCAGCGGAATCAGGCCGGCGATGAAGGCGAACGATGTCATCAGGATGGGGCGGAAACGCACTTTCGCGCCCTCAATGGCCGCGTCGCGCACACTCATCCCTTCTTCGTGCTTCAGGGCCGCGAATTCGACAATCAGTACCGCGTTTTTACCCAGCAGGCCGACCAGCATTACCAGCCCCACCTGGGCGTAGATATCGTTGGCCAGGCCGAACATCTTAATGAACAGGAAGGAGCCGAATACGCCCGCCACCAGCGAGAAAATAACGGCCAGCGGCAGCAGAAAGCTCTCGTACTGCGCAGCCAGTACCAAGTACACGAACAGTAGCACCACCAGGAAAATCACGGTCGACTCGTTGCCGCGCGACACTTCGTCTTTCGACAGGCCGCCCCAGTCGATGTCGTAGCCGTGGGGCAGCGACTTGGCCACTTCCTGCACCGCCTTGATGGCTTC
>JALYUI010000313.1 GCA_030853845.1 Bacteroidota bacterium
TCTTCCGATTCGGATTCATCGTCGGCATCATCGGCGCGGCGGTAGTATCGGTCATCGCGGCCGGGGCGGGGCTCGCGGGGGGGCGGGGCAAGGTTTCCTTCGACGACAACGACAATTTCTCCTTTGATGGTGGCCCGGGCGGCGAAGTCAGCCTCCAGGCTGGCCAGCGTGCCGGTTACGGTTTCTTCGAACAGTTTAGTCAGCTCGCGGCTGACGGAGGCCGGCCGCGCCGGCCCCAGCACCTCGGCCAGCTGCCCCAGCGTTTTCACGATGCGGTGCGGCGACTCATAGAAAATCATGGTGCGGGTTTCCGCCGCCAGCTGCAACAAGCGCGTCTGCCGGCCCTTCTTGGTCGGCAAAAAGCCCTCGAACGTAAACCGCTCGGCCCCGAAGCCCGACTTGAGCAGCGCCGGCACGAAGGCGGTGGCCCCAGGCAGACACTCCACGCCCAGGCCTTTGGCCAGGCACTCGCGCACCAGCAGAAATCCGGGGTCGGATATGCCCGGCGTGCCGGCATCGGAAATGAGGGCCATGGTTTCGCCCTGCTCCAGGCGGGCCAGCAGGCGTGGCACCTGCTGGTGCTCGTTGTGCAGGTGGTAGGAAAGCAGCGGCTTTTTGATGCCCAAATGCTGCATCAGGCGGCCACTGGTGCGGGTATCTTCGCAGAGCACGGTGCCCACCTCACCCAGTACGCGAATGGCGCGCAGGGTAATGTCTTCCAGATTGCCGATGGGCGTGGGCACGAGGTACAGAACCGTAGGAGTGGGCATAGGGCAAAGGTACGGGGGCGGCGGGAGCCTTACAGACCGGCCACAAACGTGTGCAGGTCCGGGGCGGTGATGGTACCCATGTGCGTGGTGCTGAGCTGCCCGCGCCGGCCAAACCCATAGGTAACCGGCCGGGAATTTACGCCGGGCAGCGGCCGGTGCACCCGCAGCATCCGGAAGCCCAGCGGATGCTTGCGCAGAAAGCGCTGGATAGTAGCCGCCAACTCGTCCGACACGACCAGAAACGTGGTGCCCGCGCCCGCCTGCCGCTGCGCCTGCTCAAAAATGGGAAACTCCTCGATGCACGGCCCGCACCAGGTAGCCCAGTAGTTGAGCACTACCCGCTGCCCAACCAGCGGCGCGGGGTCATATGGCCGACCATCCAGCTCCTCCAGCCCAATCTGCGTCAGGCTGATGTCCGGGATTCGAAGGAAAAAGTAGTAGATGGTGCCGAAGCCGAGCGCCAGCATCAGCCCGATGCCCGCGAGGTAGCCGCGCCAGAAAGAAGGTTTGTGCATGTCGGAAAAACGAAGAAAATCAGGCCTGATGCCGCTCGGTAGCCAGCAGAAAGACAGCTACCGCCAGCACGATGACGGTGAGTACGCCAGCTCCCAAGCCAAGCAGAAAACTAGTGGGTTTGCTCATTGGGTTGAAGCACGAAATGATGGCAAAGTAAGACCGATGGAGGTGACTGTCATTGCGAGCGCAACGCAGTGACAGGTGGGTCCCTTAATGTAGCAGATACTTCGCGGCCACCGCATCAATGGCCTCAGCGAGACGGTGGTCGCGCTTGGTTACGGTATTGCCCGCATCGTGGGTGCGCAGGCGGAATTCTACCACGTTGTACTCGTTGCTGAGCCAGGGATGATGGTCGAGCCGCTCGGCCTCGGCGGCTACTTCGGTGAGGAAGGCGAAAGCCGTGCGGAAGTCGACGAAGCGGAAGCTGCGGCACAAGCTGTTATCGGTAGTTGACCACATAATTTTGCTATATTTAACAAAGCTGGCCGGCGTTGGCGCGGCGGGTCGGGCAAAACCCAAAGCCGCAAACCAAAGTACACCTAATCCAACTCGCATATTCATTCCAACCCCTCCCGCTCCATGGCCACCGACCCCAACAACCGCCCCATCCGCGTCATCAACGACGATACCAGCAACGAAGAAATGGAGGCCGGCCACCACATTCCTAACGCCGACCCGCCCAAGAACGAGGCCGCCCGCGGCGGTTTTGGCAACCGCGACGGCAAGGAGGGCTTCGGCTCCGACACAGCCGGCGGCGCAACCGCCCTGGGCGTGAACGAAAACGCCGACGATATGGCCCCGCCCCGTGATAACATGCGCTCGGAAGACCAGGGCCGCGCCGACCGCGCCGACCAGGACATGCCCGCCCTCGACGACTATACCGACACCATCGTGCCCAGTGGCCGCCCCGTCGATGAGCTAGACGTGCATGACCGCCGCCCCGGCATCGACGAAATGCTCAACCCCAACTCCCACGTGGGCATGGGCCAGATGGAGCCCAAACCCATCAAGCCCATCGCCGGCACCGACACTAACGCCGAGCTGAACGACCCCGATGCCGCCGACACGGCAATCAGCCAATAATCGCTTATTTCCACTGATTAACCGCGATTCTGCTGATTCTGCTGAAAGCCCTGACCTTCTAAAGTCAGGGCTTTCCAGTATAATTGGTCCGGGGCTGGCCCAACGCTCCCATAAATCCGCGAAATCCAGGTTAATCCGCAGTAAACAGCGATGCGCTACGCCACCACCGACCTGCACGGCTGCCTGCACACCTTTCGTCGCCTGGTAGAAGAGAAGCTGCGCCTGACCCGCGCCGACGAGCTGTACCTGCTGGGCGACTACGTGAACAAAGGCCCCGACAGCTGCGGTGTGCTCGCCTACCTGATGCAGCTGCAAGCCACTGGCTACCAGGTGCACTGCCTGCGCGGCAACCACGAGCAGGCCCTGCTCGACGAAGCGCGCCACCGCCACCGCTGGGCCTGGTCGAGCTTGGTGGGCCGCCAGCCTACCCTGCGCAGCTTCGGCGTGCAGCACGCCGCCGACATTCCATTCCCCTACTTGGCCTGGCTCGACGCGCTGCCCTACGAAATCGAGCTGCCCGATTTCGTGCTGGTGCACGCCGGCTACAACTTCGCCCTGCCGCCCGACGAAATGCGCCAGGACTACGGCACTATGCTTGCTACCAAGAAGTTCGTGTTCGACCCCACGCGCCTCGGCGGCAAGCGCCTGCTGCACGGCCACGTACCCACGCCCGCCGCCCGGGTGCGCGCCAATGCCGCCCGGCACCCCGGCGTGCTCGGCCTCGACACCGGCTGCGTGTACCGCCACAACGCCGATTTTGCCCACCTCACGGCCCTCAACCTCGACACCTGGGAGCTGACGCAGGTGCCCAACTGCGAACCTGCTTACCCTATCGGCCGCCGCTAGCGCCGACGTAGCGCGGACTTTCAGTCCGCGAATCAACCGGATGGAACTACTTGCGGACTGAAAATCACGCTACTGTCAGCCCCTGCGAGCTACCGAAACCGCGTTGGTTTCGGGGCCTTCAACCCTTACAGAAAATGCCGCCGCCCACCCGGGCAGCGGCATTTTTATTGAACTATGCTAATACATTTTCTTCCCGTTTAATAAATACGAACCAATACAGTGATAATTTATATTTAATACTTGCTTGAATAGTCATATAAAACAAATAGCCAATTACTTGCGTCATTGTGCGTTAAATCACCTCGCTCACCAGCCGGGATTTAAGCTCTATTTGGTTTGATAACAAAAATTTATTGGTAATAAAGATTGATATCAATGGTATAGGGGAAATAAAATAGTACGCAAATAGAACAATTTCAACCACGCCTTGCACCCCATATTGCGTTCGGCCAGGCAAGCCATTAGATTTGATAAGTTATATTCCTTACGCGCGCACTCAATTTTTAAAAGCTGCTGCTGCAACACCCTCCAAAACCCCCGGATATGATTATTCAACGCTAGCCCTACTTTCAATCCGGAGTTGCCCCGGCAACCATTTCACTGCTGGCTCAATGGCCGACGCCTAAGTCGTGGCCGCTACCAGTCCTCCTCCTCGCTCTTTTCTCCTTTTTTGTTATGAAACACACTGTCTCACGTCCCCGATTTACTTACACTGCTTTGCTGCACCTGGGCTGGATGCTCCGTCGGTTGGGCATCATGGCGGCGGTGCTGCTGCTGGCCGGGTCGGCCCGCGCCGCCGTGGTCTACAAAGTTGGCCTGGGGGCCGGCGCCGACTATCCGACGATAGCGGCAGCGCTGGCGGCGCTGCCCACGCCCCTCACCCAAGCCTACGAGCTGCGCCTGCTTGACGACAACTACGCCGAAGACCTGGCCCTGACCGCCACCGGCACCGCCGCCAACACCCTCACCATCCGGCCCGCCGCCGGGGTGAGCCCCATTATTACGGGCACCGTGAGCTTTGGCGCGGGCAGTGCCTTCGTCATCATCGACGGCAACAACGGCAGCACTTCGCGCGCCCTCACCCTGCGCCAGCCCAGCCTCACGGCGCCGGCTCTCACCTTCGGCGGCGACGCCTCGGACAACGTGGTGCGGGAAGTGAAGATTGAGGGCTCCAACAACCTGCTCAGCAGCGGCGTGGTAGTGCTGGGCAACGGCCTCGTGGGTGGCAACGACCGCAACACCCTCACCAATTCCGCCGTGGGCAACGCCGACCCCGCCCTGCTGCCCGCCAACCTGGTGTACGCGGCCAACAGCGGCGGCGGCCTCAACGATGCCTTCAGCCTGACTGGCAACGACCTGTCGAACTTCACCCGCACCGCCGTGCTGGTCGATGCCGGCAACGGCAACCAGTGGACCATCAGCAACAACAGCGTGTTTTACAACGCCGCCGCCGTGCCCACTTCCGCCCAAACGGCCATCGACTTCCGGCCCGGCAGCGTGGCCAACGACGCGCTGGTGAGCGGCAACTTCGTGGGCGGCCGGGCCAGCGGCGCGGTGGGTGGCATCTGGACCAACGCCGGCAGCCAGAACTTTCGCGGCATCGTGATGAACTGCGGCAGCAGCACGGTCTTCACCAACAAGGTAACCGGCAACACCGTGAGCCAGGTGAGCCTGACCGGTGTGGGCAGCACCGCCTTCACAGCCCTGAGCGTGGGGGGCGGCCGCTCGGAGCTGACCGGCAACGCCGTGACTAACGTGAGCAACACCGGCACCAGCGGCGTGAACAGCCTCGTGAGCCAGGCCACCACCATTCTCTCGGCCTTCAGCGTGAGCAGCGGGCAGCTGATGGTGGTGGAAAGCGGCCTGACTGTGGTGCTGGGCGACCTCACCAACGCCGGCATCCTCAACCACACTGGCGGCGACATCCTCATCAACGGCAATTTCACCAACACCGGCACCTTCGCCCAAACCCTGGGCGACATCGAAATAAAGGGCGACATGCTGAACAGCGGGCAGTTTACCTGCTCGACGGGCAAGGTGAAGCTGACCGGGGCCGGCAACCAGGTGGTGAGCGGCGGCCTCTACTTCAACCTCGAAGTGAACGGCGGCGGCGTGAAAACATTCGCCGACGACGCCCAGGTGTACAACGGCGTGCAGATGCTCAGCGGCATCCTCAGCACCGGCCCCTTCCGCATCAAGCTCGACAACCTCGCCAACCTCGCCGAAACCGAAACCAGCTACGTGCTGGGCCGCGTGGAGGCCCGCCGCACGCCCGCCATTGGGGCCACCGAAGACTTCGGCGGCCTGGGCCTGACCATGCAGCCCGCCAACGGCTCGACCCTGCCCGGCAGCACGCTGGTGAGCCGCGTCACCGGCACGGCCCCCAGCGGGGCCGGCGGCAGCCGCGCCATTCTGCGCTACTTCGACATCACGGCCACCACCCCGTCGGGCCTCAACCTGGCCCTGACCATGAGCTACTTCACCCACGAGCTCAACGGCATCACGCCGGCCAACCTGCGCTTCTACAAGTCGGTGGATGCCGGCGTGAACTGGATAAACAAGGGCATCAGCAGCGCCGGCACGGGCTACGCCGTGCTGAATAGCGTGGACGGCTTCTCGCGCTGGACGCTGGGCGACATTACGGCCCCGCTGCCGGTGGGCCTCACCGCCTTCCGGGCCGAGCGCCAGGGCCGCAACGCCCTCATCAGCTGGGCCACGGCCAGCGAGCTGAACTGCCGCGGCTTCGGCATCGAAGTGTCGGCCGATGGCAAAGCCTTCCGCCCGCTGGGCTTCGTGGCCAGCGCCGAGGGCAACAGCAGCAGCGCCCGCAGCTATAGCTTCGTGGATGCCAGCGAGGGCAAAACCGGCCCGCGCTACTACCGCCTGCGCCAGGACGACCGCGACGGAACCGCCCACTACTACGCCCCCGCGCTGGTGCGCTTCGACGCCGAAGCGCCTACCCTGGTGGCCTACCCCACGCAATTCGGCCAGGAGCTGACCGTGGCCCTGACGGCCCCCACCGCCGAGCCCACCACCCTGCGCCTGCTCGACAACCTGGGCCGCCCGGTGTGGCAGCAGACCGTGGCCCCCGGCACCCAGGCCGTGCGCCCCGCCTGCGCCCCCGGCGCCTACCTGCTCACGGCCACCGTGGCCGGCCAGGTGCTGCACCAGCGCGTGGTGAAAGACTGAGGCGCAGAGCCGCGCGCTGGCGCTGCTCCGCCTGTTCCGAAACCCCGGCTGCGCGAGTGGCCGGGGTTTTTCGTGTTGCTGCACCCAGCACTTGTTACAATAAGGCCCGGGCCTGCATAACTCCCGTTCAAACCAACGAATCCAGGCTGCGGCGGGCGGGTGAGGCCGGGCCTAGCTTTTGGAATTCGGTGGGGGTGAGCCCCGTTAACTGCCGGAACTGCCGCGAGAGGTGCGCCGGGCTGCTGTAGCCCAGCAGCTCGGCCACTTCGGCCATGGGCAGCTCGCCGTAGCCAATCAGCTCCTTGGCGCGCTCCACCTTCTGGCGAATGATGAATTTTTCAATCGTGAGGCCTTCGGAAGCCGAGAACAAGTGGGAAAGGTAGTGGTAGTCCTTCTCCAGGTGCTCGGCCAGATAATCGGAATAGTTGAGCAGGCGCGGGCCGGGCGGGGGGTAATGAATCAGGGCCACCAGCAGGGTTTTGATGCGGTCCACGAGCTGGTCGCGGGGGTCTTCCAGCAGCTCGAATCCGGCGGCGTGCAAGCGGCTCCGGATGGTGGCCCAGTCGGGGGCCACGCCGCCGGGCGTGGATACGTCGGCCTCGCCGAGCGCCACGCGGTGCACCAGCAGGCCAAGGCCCGCCAGGTCTTCGCTCACCACCCGGATGCACTGCGGGCACACCATGTTCTTAATCAGCAGCCGGTGCGAGCCCGGCGGCGGGAGAACGTGGGCAATGCTGACGTCGGCTTTCATGGGATACGGCATTATTTTACCACCAAACTGCCCCGCAGCATGCCCATACCGCAGGTGAACGGAAACGTCCCGGCTTCTTGCGGCAACAGTTCCACCAGCGTGGTTTTGAAAGCCGGCAGGTCGCGGCGAATGCTGAAATCGGGCATCAGCAGCTCCTCCGAGCAACTGTTTTCCTCGTCGCGGTAGAAGCTCAGCTGCACGGGCTTGCCTTTTTCCACCTCAATAATATCGGGCGAGTACCCCCCCTTCACGGTGATGGCCACCTCCTGCACGCCCCCTGACGAGGCCACGGCGCTGGCCGTCTGGCGGGCCGAAAAGAAGAAGTACCACAGCACAAACCCGGCAAGGGCCAGGCCGGCAACGGTCACGATGATGGCGGGGGTATCCATTTTATTAATGAAGAATGAGGAGTGAAGAATGAGGAATTGCGGAAAAAGCTATTTGAGAATTCTTCATTTCTCATTCTTCATTCCTCATTGGAACGAAGCTCCTTAGGCGCAGCGAGTTGGTGAGTACCGATACCGAGCTCAGCGCCATGGCCCCGGCCGCGAGCATGGGCGAGAGCAGGATGCCGAAGAAGGGATAGAGCAGCCCGGCCGCCACGGGAATGCCCAGCGAGTTGTAAATGAAGGCGAAAAACAGGTTCTGCTTAATCGTGCGGATGGTCTGGCGGCTCAACTCAATGGCCGTGACCACGCCGTTCAAATCCGAGCGCATGAGCGTGATGCCGGCCGCTTCCATGGCCACATCGGTCCCCGAACCGATAGCGAGGCCTATGTCGGCCTGGGCCAGCGCGGGCGCGTCGTTGATGCCGTCGCCCACCATGGCCACGATGCGGCCCTCGCCCTGCAACGCCTTCACCTTGCCGGCCTTGTCGGCCGGGAGCACCTCGGCAAAGTAGCGCGTGATGCCCACCTGCCCGGCCACCTGGGCGGCCGTCTGCGGGTTGTCGCCCGTCATCATTACTACCTCGATGCCCAGGGCCTGGAGCTTTTTGATGGCGGCGGCCGAGGTGTCGCGCACGGTATCGGCCACGCCAATCAGGCCCACGGCCTGGCCGGCCACGGCCACGTAGAGTACGGTTTTAGCCTGGCCCAGCAGCAGCTCAGCCTGGGTCGACAGCTCCGGCGAAAGGCTGATATTTTCATCGGCCAGCAGGCGGCGGTTGCCGATGAGTACGGCCTGGCCGCTCACGCTGGCGGCGGCCCCTTTGCCTTCCACGGCCCGAAAGCCGGTGGCCGTCAGGCCCGTTCCGCCCTGGGCCTCGGCGTGGCGCACCACGGCCTCGGCCAGCGGGTGCTCGCTCTGTCGCTCCACGGCGGCCACTACTTGCAGCAGCTGGCTGGCCGCCTGGCCCGGCAGCGCCCAGAAATCCGTCACGGCCGGCTCGCCTTTGGTAATGGTGCCGGTTTTGTCGAGCAGCACGGTATTCACCTGGTAGGCTTTTTCCAGGGCTTCGGCGTTGCGAATCAGCACGCCGTGCTCGGCTCCCTTGCCGGTACTTACCATGATGGCGGTGGGCGTGGCCAGGCCCAGCGCGCAGGGACAGGCAATGATGAGGACGGCCACGAAGTTGACCAGCGCCAGCGGCAGGCGCGTGGCGACCGGGGCTAAATCAAACCAAATCACAAAGGTGAGAATGGCGATGATGACCACCGTGGGCACAAAAATAGCGCTCACCTTGTCGGCTAGCCGCTGAATGGGCGCGCGGCTGCCTTGGGCATCTTCCACCAGCTTTACAATCTGGGACAGCATGGTATCGGCCCCGACTTTAGTCACTTTAAAGCGGAAGGAGCCGGTTTTGTTGAGGGTGGCACCGAACACCGGGTCGCCGGCCTGCTTCTCCACCGGCAGGCTTTCGCCGGTCAGCATGGCTTCGTCGAGGGAGGATTGGCCTTTGGTGATTTCGCCGTCGGTGGCCACTTTTTCGCCGGGGCGCACCACCACGATGTCGCCCAACTGCACCTGCCCGATGGGCACATCGACCTCGGTGCCGTCGGGGCGCGCCACGCGGGCGGTTTTGGCTTGCAGGCCGATGAGGCTGCGCATGGCGGCCGAGGTCTGCGTTTTAGCCCGCAGCTCCATCACCTTGCCCAGCAGAATGAGGGCGATGATGGTGGCCGTGGTGTCGTAATACACTTCCGGCATGATGCCCCGGCTGGTGAAAAAGCCGGGTATCACCGTTGCCGCCAGGCTGTAGAGAAACGCCGCGCCGGTGCCCACGGCAATGAGCGTATCCATGTTGGCGGCCCGGTGCTGGAAGCCATTCCAGGCCGACACGTAGAACTCGCGCCCGCTGTAGCCCAGCACCGGCAGCGTGAGCAGCAGCAGCAGGTAGTTGAGCCACTGCACGTTGATGCGCTGCATCATCGCGGGCCAGAGCATGAGCATGCTCAGCGGCATGATGACGACGACCAGGCCCACCGCCACCCAGAAGCGGCGCTTGAGCTTCAGGTAAGCCAGGGCTTTCTGGCGGTCGATTTCGGCGCTGCGCTCGGCGGCGCTGGTGTCGGGGGCGCGCTCGGTCACGTCGTAGCCGGCATTCACAACGGCTTCCTTGAGGGTGGCCGGGCTGGCCTGCCCGGGCAGGTACTGCACGGTGGCCTTTTCGGTGGCAAAATTGACCAGCGCGCTCTGCACGCCGGGGGTCCGGCTCAGCGATTTTTCGACGGCCGACGCGCAGGAGGCGCAGGTCATACCTTCGATGTTGAGGGTTTCGGTTTTGGTAGTTGGTTCCATAGCAAGAGGTTACTATGTGGTTGCCAGGCGTAAGCACTCAGTTGCGCAAGCCCACAACCACTGTACAAAGGAACGGCGCTCCCACAGAGAAGTTGGTATTGAATACCGCCGCAGAATTGCATAATTTGACGGACAGCCGTGCCGTTTGAGTCCCGTTGAATGCCGTTTTATTTACCGGGCTCTGCTCCCGGGAGTTTATAAAACCCGGCTTCGCATCTTCATAATGCTGCCAACGAATTTTGGGTGGTATTGGCTGATTATGCTAGCAATGGGGCTTAAAAGCGGCATTTACCGTCGGTTTAAGTCTTCGGGTGGCAGGGCACGTAACCCAGTGGCGGCAATATGGGTAAATCCGGGGCGGGCCGTTGCGTTGGCTGGTAGGCGTGGTCCGGCCGCGCGCCATCCTCACCCAGTTTCCTGGTTTTCCCGGCCCGGCAATGAAGCGTTGCGGGTCCGGGCAGCAATGGCAGGCATTGTTTTTACCGCCCAATACCTGCGGGCTCAGCGCTGAAATCTCCCTACCAACCTGAATCCGGCTCCGTTCACTTCCTCAAACAACAACCATGTTTCCCGACCGCTTGCTCCCGCCCGGCAACGCCCGTTGCGTTCTGTACATCAAGCACATGGTTTGCGCGCGCGGCATTCGCGTGGTGCGGGGCGAACTGGAAAGCCTGGGGCTGCGGGTGCTTGCGGTGCGTCTGGGGGCCGCTACCGTGGCCGGCCCGGCCCAGGAGCTGGACTGGGCGCGCATCCGGGCCAGGCTGGCGGCGGCGGGCTTTGCCCTGCTGGAAAACCCGCAGCACGCCCTAGCCGCGCAGGTAAAGCTGCTGGTGAGCGAGTTGCTGCGCCGCCCCGATGCGCTCCGGCACCGCGATATTATTCCCACATTGGCGCAGGAATTGAGGCTGAGTGCGCGCCAGCTACACGGCCAGTTTGCCCGGCTGCCCGGCCGGGAGCGCTTGCTCAGCTACATCAGCCGGCAGCGGCTGCTTCACGCGCAGGAGCTACTGGAAGCTACTCAATTGGGTATTGGTCACATTGCCAGGCAGTTGGGCTATACTAGCCTGGCGCACTTTTCCGGGCAGTTCCGGCGGTTCGCGCAGTGTGCGCCGTCTGCTTACCGGCAGCGGCTTCGCGCCATCGCCGAAGGTGAAGCTCTGCACACGGTGCTACCAAATAGTGCCAGCTGATGGGCAAATAACATAAAACCGGGTGGGCCGGGGGCGGGTATACCCAAGAGAAATCATCAACCGCAAATTTCTTCTCCTATGCACACCCAAAACCAACCCCTGCTCGACGCCCTCAACGCCTGTATTGCCGCCTGTGAGCACTGCGCCTCGGCCTGCCTACAGGAGGGAGACGTGAAAATGATGGCCCGTTGCATCAGCATCGACCGGGACTGCGCCGACATCTGCGCCCTCACGGCCCGCTTCGTGGCGCGGGGCTCGGCGCATGCCGCGCATCTGCTGAAAGAGTGCGCTGAAATCTGCCAAGCCTGCGGCGATGAGTGCGGCCAGCACAAAAAAATGCAGCACTGCCAGGAATGTGCCGAGGCCTGCCGCCGCTGCGAGGAAGCCTGCCGTGCCGGCCTGGTGGCTTAGCCGCGTGGCATCGCAGAAGCCGGAGCCGGGAAATCATGCAAGCCGCAGGCGCAATCCTGCACGATTTAGCCGCACCCGAACGAAGTGCTGCGCGTTCTATTTACACGGACCACCGGTGGTCCTTTAGCTCCATTCGTCATGAAAACGCTTCAATTCAAAACCAACATCAACTGCGGCGGCTGCATCAAGTCGGTTACGCCCACCCTCAACCAGCAGGCCGGGGCCGGCAACTGGCAAGTCGACACCGCCAACCCTGATAAAATTCTCACGGTCACCTCCGACCAGCTCACTGCGAAGCAAGTCGTGCAGGCCGTAGAAGGGGCCGGATTCCGGATTCAGGCAGCCTAAGCGCGCCTTTGCAATAGCTAAAAACGCCCGGTGCTGCCGGGTGTTTTTCGTTGGTGGCAGGCTTGCATTCATTACCGCAGAATGCGCAATAGCAGCGCCCGGTACAGGCTTAAAAGCAGGTAGCAAGTCGCGGATAACTCCCCGCTCAATCACCGGCCCATCCCAGTTTTTCGCACGGTCGAAGAAATCGTTTGGCGTTACATACAGCGCGTCGGGCTCCAAATCATGCCAGAAAACAGACGGCTTATGCAAAACTGGCTGAGGTGCGGCCAGTAAACGACCTAACTCAGGCGAACCAACAGTATTTCAGCCGGATAAGCAGCAAAAATTTGATTATTAATACGTTTTTCTTTCTCACAATTACATCCATTTTCATGAAAATATCTCTCCGACTACCGGTGCTCTTTGCCACCTTGTTACTGGCCCTGGCCGGCTGCAAGAAAGACGACACCGTGACCCCCAATCCCGGCCCGCCGGTGCAAACCCGGACCTATTACATCGCTTCGGAAGAGGTGGTGTGGGACTACGTTTCCGAAGGCCGAAACGTATTTCTGGGCCGGCCATTTCAAGGGTTGGACTCGGTGTTTGCCGTCAATATTCCTGGCGGGCCGCACCCGCGCATTGGCCGGCAGTACAAGAAAGCCCGCTTCATAGAGTATACTGATGCCAGCTTTTCCACGCCCAAACCCATCCAACCCGAGTGGGCGCACCTCGGCATTCTGGGACCGGTTATTCGGGCCGTAGTGGGCGACTCGGTGCATGTGGTGCTGAAAAATCGCACCTCCATCACTACCAGTATCCACGTGCACGGGCTGTTGTATGGCAAGGAATCGGAAGGCTCCATGAATTCCTCGGCCGACCCGCAGAGCATTGTGCAGCCCGGCGGCACTCACCTCTACCGCTTCTTTGCCCGCGAAAGTTCGGGGCCCGGCCCCGACCAGGGTAGCTCGGCGGTCTGGGTGTATCACTCTGGCGTTATGACCACCCAAACCGACCTCAATGCGGGCATGGTGGGGGCCATTGTGGTGACGAAACGCAGCATGGCCAATGCCGACGCGACGCCAACCGACGTAGACCGCGAAATCGTCACGCTCTATAATATTTTTGACGAGAACATGAGCCCCTACCTGCCGGCGAACCTCGCCACCTACCTGCCGGGCATCCCCAAGCCCATGACTGATGATTTCATGATGAGCAACAAGATGCACAGCATCAACGGCTACATCATGGCCAGCCACAACGCGGCCCTCACCATGAAAAAAGGCCAGCACGTGCGCTGGTACGTCATGGGCTTCGGCGACGTGCAGGGGGTGCATACGGCGCACTGGCACGGCAACGTCAGCATCATGAGCGAGCGCACTACCGATGTAGTCGAAATACTCCCGGCCGTGGCCGTGGTGGCCGACATGACGCCTGACGACCCCGGCCAATGGGCCTACCACTGCCACGTGAGCAACCACGCCGCTGCCGGCATGGACACCTTTTACACGGTAACTCCTTAGCCCCGACAACGGAGGAAAGTGTTGTGCCGGGCTGATGCTCGCCCCGCTGCCAGGGACCGGCGGGGCGAGCATCAGCCTGGTTTCCGGCCGGCAAGCAACCAGAAAATCCGGCTGCTAAAAGCCATCTTTCAGTTCCTGTATTTCTTCCCTTTTTTATGGAGCACAAGAAGCCTTACACCCGTTTTTTTCTGATGCTGGGCACCTCCCTGGTGGCCATGTACGCGGTGATGTACCTCAACGTATACGAGTGGGACCACGTGTATTTCAGCCTGACCCGCGTGTACATGGCCCTGCTGATGCTGGTGCCGATGACGCTGATTATGATGGGCTTCATGTGGAGCATGTACCCCGACAAGCAGCGCAATGCCCTGATTATGGGCGGCAGCCTGGTGCTGTTCGTGGTGGTCACTATCATGGTGCGCTCCCAGACCTTTATCGGCGATACGCTCTGGATGAGGGCCATGATTCCGCACCACTCCATCGCCATCCTGGTCAGTAAGCGGGCCGATATTAAAGACCCGGAGGTGCGCCAGCTGGCCGACAGCATTATTTCGGCGCAGGAGCGCGAAATCAAGCAGATGCAGCGGATGCTGGCCAGGCTCAAGCAGGAGCAGGCGGTGCAGTAAGTAGCCAGCACCAGTTGGCTGCTGCACCTTGGTTTTGCGGGCGTTGCGGGCAGTTGCGCTTACCAGCGGGCCACAAATTATGCAAGGCTCTCTACCTAATTCTGTAAATCTCACCCCGGCTGGCCATCGTACCTTTGTATTCGGCTAATTCCTCAATAAGTTGCTGTCTTGAAACGCATCCTGAGTCTGTTCCTTCTTGTAAGCTACCTGCTGTCCAGCCCTGGGCTGGTGTACAGCATGCACTTCTGCGGGGCAACGATGACGGGCGTTTCGGTGGCCCATGCGGCGGCCTGCTGCTGCCCGCTGCCCAAAAAGCCCGCCGGCTGCTGCCACGACCAAAAGCTGAGCAGCACCCTCAAGGATGTGAAGCTTACTACCGCGCAGCTCAAGTTGCCGGTGCTTGTGCCCGCGCCGGCCCCGCTGCGGCTGGCCTACCGCCTGCCAGTTCCCACTTATCCGGCCGATGCGCCGGCCGCGCCGTTGCGGGCTACGGCCGCCCCGCCGCCCGAGTGCCCCGCCTACGTGCGCGGACATGCCTTTCTGATATAGCTTCTGGGTGTTGCCTGACTCCCCCGGCCGGTTGGTCGCGGGGCTTTTGTGCGTGCACTTAGCGGTATTTATCAAATGATTGAACGACTTATTTCCCTGTCCCTGCGCAACCGGGCCCTCGTGCTGCTGCTGGCGGCCGGGCTGCTGGTCTGGGGCGCGTTTTCCATTCGGGCCAGCAAGATTGACGCGATTCCGGACCTGTCGGAAAACCAGGTGATTGTGTTCACCGAGTGGGCGGGGCGCGGGCCGCAGATTATCGAGGACCAGGTGACCTACCCGCTGGTGACCAACCTGCAAGGGCTGTCTCAGGTGAAGGCGGTGCGCGCCGCCTCCATGTTTGGGATGAGCTTCGTGTACGTCATTTTCAATGACAACACGGATATTTATTGGGCCCGGGAGCGGGTGCTGGAGCGCCTCAACTACGCCCAGCGGCTGCTGCCGGCTGGCCTCACGCCCACCCTCGGCCCCGATGGCACGGGCGTGGGCCATGTGCTCTGGTACACGTTGAATGCGCCCAAGCTCGACCTGGGCGAGCAGCGCGCCTTGCAGGACTGGTACGTGAAATTCGGCCTGCAAACCGTGCCCGGCGTGAGCGAAGTGGCCAGCTTCGGCGGCTTCCAGCCCGAGTACCAGGTAACGGTGGACCCCACCAAGCTCACCTATTATAACGTGAGTTTGCCACAGGTGCTGGCGGCGGTGCGCAGCAACAACAACGAGGCCGGCGGGCGAAAATTTGAGCAGGCCGGCGTGGGCTACATCATCAAAACCAACGGCTACATTCAGGACGTGGCCACCTTGGAAAACGTGCCGGTACTCACCCGCCCCGGCGGCGTGCCGCTACGCCTGCGCGACCTCGGCACGGTGCAGATGACGGGCGAAGCCCGCCTCGGCATCTTCGACCACAATGGCCAGGGCGAAGCCGTGGGCGGCATTGTGGTGATGCGCTATGGCGAGAACGCCGACGACGTGATAACCCGCGTGAAAGCCAAAATGACCGAAGTGGCCAAGGGTCTGCCGGCCGGCGTATCGTTCAACATCGTGTACGACCGCAGCGGGCTGATTGAGGAATCAGTCGCCAACATCAAGCACACCCTGCTCGAAGAAATGGCGGTAGTGTCGCTGGTGGTACTGGTGTTCCTCTTTCATTGGCGCAGCGCCCTAAGCATCCTGCTCCAGATTCCGATTACCATCGCGGCCAGCTTCATCCTGCTTAATGCCTTTGGCATTTCCTCCAACATCATGTCGCTGACGGGCATTGCCCTGGCCATCGGGGTAATTGTCGATAACGGCATCGTGATGGCCGAAAACGCCTACCGCAACCTGGCCCTGCATCAGGCGGCGGAGGAAGCGGCTGGTACAAAAGAACGTCATGCTGAGCCTGTCGAAGCATCTCTACCGCAGCACTAACTCAATCGGTGCAACGAAGCGGTAGAGATGCTTCGGCTGCGGCTGCGCCTCCGCTCAGCATGACGTTCTGAATAATTCTAATTCCCCCAAACCATGACCAACGACGAGCGCCTCGCCATCATCGAGAAATCCAGCCAGCAGGTGTCGCGGGGCATTTTTTTCTCCACGATTATCATCGTGGCGTCCTTTCTGCCGGTTTTTCTGCTCACCGGGCAGGAGGGCAAGCTGTTCCACCCGCTGGCGTATACCAAGACGTTTATTCTGCTCATCGATGCCGTGCTGGCCGTGACGCTGGCCCCGGTGCTGCTGTCCTTTTTCATGAAGGGCAAGTTCAAAACCGAGGAGCAAAACCCCATCAACCGAGGCCTGGAGCGGGTGTACGCGCCGTTGATAAACTGGTGTTTGACGTGGCGCAAAACCACCATCGCCATCAACCTGCTGCTGCTGGCCATCAGCATTCCGCTGCTGCTGAGTTTGGGCACCGAGTTTATGCCGCCGCTGGATGAAGGCTCGATTCTCTTCATGCCCATCACGCAGCCCGACGTGTCGAACACCGAGGTGAAGCGCATTTTGCAGGTGCAGGACAAGATTATTATGCAGGTGCCCGAGGTGCAGGGCGTGCTCGGCAAGGCCGGCCGGGCCAGCACCGCCACCGACAATGCCCCGCTGAGCATGATTGAAACCATCATCCAGCTCAAGCCCCGCGCCGAGTGGCGGGCCGGCATGACCAAGGCTAAGCTGATTGAGGAACTTAATGGCAAGCTGCAAATCCCCGGCGTGGTGAACGGCTGGACCCAGCCCATCATCAACCGCATCAACATGCTCAGCACCGGCATCCGGACCGATGTGGGCATTAAAGTATATGGCCAGCAGCTCGACACCATCTACCAGGTATCGCAACGGGTTCGGGCGGCGCTGAACGGCGTGCCAGGCGTGAAGGACCTGTACGTGGACCCCATCACGGGCGGCAAGTACCTGCAAATCGACCTCAACCGCGACCAGCTGGCCCGCTACGGCCTCACGATGGACCAGGTGAACGAGGTAGTGGAAATGGCCATCGGCGGCGCGCCCGCGGGCAGCACCGTGGAAGGACGCCGCCGCTTCGCCATCAACGTGCGGCTGGCTGAGGATTTCCGCAACAGCCTGCCCGCGCTGGGCCGCATCCCGATTCAAACCACCGCCTACGGGCCGGTGCCGCTCTCGGCCGTGGCCAGCCTGCGCTTCGAAAACGGCCCTCCCATGATTAACTCCGAAAACGCCCAGCTGCGCGGCGCGGTACTCTTCAACGTGCGCGACCGCGACCTGGGCAGCACCGTGCAGGAGGCCATGAAAAAGGTGCAGGCCATGCAGGGCAAGCTGCCCGTCGGCTACTACCTGGAGTGGAGCGGGCAGTACGAAAACCTCATCAGCTCGCAGCGCACGCTGCTGTTCATTCTGCCCATCGTGCTGCTCGTGATTTTTGGCTGCCTGTACTTCGCCTTCCACTCGGTGCGTGAGGCGTTGTTGAGTCTGGTCACCATTCCGTTCGCGCTCATTGGCGGGGCTTACATGGTGTATTTCTACGGCGTGCATTTATCCGTGGCGGTGGCCGTGGGCTTCATCGCCCTGTTCGGGCTGGCCGTGGAAACGGGCGTTATCATGGTCATTTACCTTAATGATGCCATGCAGCAGCTGGTGGCCGCCAAGGGCAATTCGAGCGAAACCATCACGAAGCAGGACCTGCGCGACGCCGTATTTCACGGCGCGGCAAAGCGCCTGCGTCCCAAGCTGATGACGGTTTCAGTGGCGCTCTTCGGGCTGGTGCCGGTGCTCTGGGCCACGGGCACGGGCTCGGATGTGATGCTGCCCATCGTGCTGCCCATGATTGGCGGCGTGTTCACGTCCTCGACCCACATTCTGCTGGTCACGCCGCTGATTTTCCTCATGACCAAGGAATACGAGCTGCGCAAGTTCGGCAAGCTGGACGTGCTGGCGGTGACGCATTGAGGTCAATCACCAAACCTCAAAGCATAACAGATGATTTTTTGGATGAACTCCAGGCAATGAAACGCATGAAACCTCTCCTGAAACTAATAGCCCTGGTGCCGCTGCTGATTCTGCTGCGGCTTCCTGCCATTGCCCAGCAGCGTCCGCTGCCGCTCGATTCCATCCTGCGGGCCGTGCAAACCCGCAACCCGGCCCTGCGCCAGTACGACTACCGCGCCCAGGCCAAGAACGCCGCCGTGGCCGGGGCCAACACCTGGGAAGCGCCCAAAGTGAGTGCCGGGTACTGGATGACGCCCTACAGCCAACGCCCCATCAAGGAGATGAATAACGGCCAGGGCATGGGCATGCAGATGGTGTCGGTGGAGCAGATGCTGCCCAACCCGGCCAAGCAGCGAGCGAAGCGCGAGTACCTGGCCGGCCAGGCCGCCGTGGCCCAGGCCGACCAGGCAGCCAGCTTCAACCAGCTGCGCGCCCAGGCCCGCACGCTCTACTACGGCCGCGTGATTCTGGAAAAGAAGCTGAACGTGCTCGACCAGAGCCAGGCGCTGCTGGATTTCCTGCTGAAAATTGCCCAGGCCCGCTACCCGTATAACCAGACCACGCTGCCCAGCATCTACCAGGTGCAGGCGCGGGTGGCCATGCACGGCAACGACCACGCCCAGCTCTACGGCCAGCTAAACCAGGCTACCATCGGCCTGAACACGCTGATGGCCCGCGACCCCGAAGCCGAGTTTGCCGTGGACACACTGCTGCCCGCCGCGTTTGGCGGCCCCTACCCCGACACCGCCGCCCTGGCCGCCCGCCGCTCCGACG
>JALYUI010000268.1 GCA_030853845.1 Bacteroidota bacterium
GCGCACGGCGGCGGCGCTGCCGCCCGGCACCACGGCCCTGCCCGCCCTGCACCAGAACCTGGCGCTGGTGCCGGTGGCACCGCTATTCAACTATCCCTACTGGCTGGCCTCGGTGCTGGCCGGGCTATTGTTGGCCGCCGGGGCCGCCGCCCTGTTTCGGCAGCGGCTGGTGCGGCGCTACCAGGCCTATAAGCGGCGCAAAAACCACGGCTACTTTCTGGCCCAGTTTGCCCGGCATATCGAGCGGTTCGAGCTCTCGCGCTCGGCCACCAACGTGGAGCGGGCAGTGGTGCTCTGGAAAAACTACCTCGCCGGCCTCGAAAACAGCGCCCTTAACTCGTTCACGACCCGCGAAATCGTGGCCTACTTCGAAAACGACAACGACGTGCGCCGCGGCCTGAGCACCACCGACAAGGTGATTTACGGCAACCTGCAAACCGAAGGAGCCGAAGAAGTCGACCGCGCCTTTCAGCGCCTGCGCGGCTTTGCCGAGCGGCGCTACGCCTCAGTGGTAGGGTAGGGGAAGTGGCGGAGCGCACCCGCGCAGTCGGCCGGCCAATCGGCTACGCGAGCGCTGCTACAGCTCCCGCGAAACGAAATCCAAACCAAGACTGGGCAACAACCAAATTGCTTTTGCCCGGGTACCTGAAAGCCTTTCTTAAGTGCCGAATAGAATAATATGGTGTTAAAATAGATTTGTAGAGAAAAGAACGAACGGCGAATTCACTAAAATATTGGCAATAATGACCTTCAATTTTATTAGAATGAACTAACCGTATGATTAAGTTTGTAGATTTGGCAATTGGTATCTTTTGCCAATTTTATGAAATTAACATGAAGCAAATTTTTACCGCATTTCGGGTTCGTCAGTTTTTATCGCTGCTGCTACTGGGATTGATTTTCACGGCTTGCTTTCGGCTGGCCTTGCCAGCACCTGGTCCGGCCGGCGGCAAATGGCTGGCTGAGCTGACCGGGCAAGAAGATGGGGACGAAGAAAATGACGGCGACAAGCCCTACGCCGACCGTCCCGACCTGGCCCTGGCCCAGGATGTGGCCCGCACCCTTGACCCCGCCACCGGTACCGTGCCCAGTGAGCGCCTGATGGCGGCGGCCCGCTTCAACGAAACCAGCCTGAAAAAACAGGCCAATCGCACCGCCGCCTCCACCTTGTCGAATGCCACCTGGGTCGAGCGCGGCCCGAGCAATGTAGGCGGCCGCTTGCTCTCGATTCTGGTCGACCCCACCGATGCGACCGGCAACACCGTATGGGTTGGCTCGGCCGGGGGCGGCCTTTGGAAAAGCACCAGCGCCACCACCACCGGCGTGCAGTGGACCAACGTCAACTCCTTCTTCAACAATCTGGCCGTAACGACCATTGCCGTGGTGCCGGGTAGCAGCCCGCAGGTGCTGTACTGCGGCACGGGTGAGGGCTTTTTCAATGCCGATGCCATTCGCGGGGCGGGCATTTTTAAGTCGACCGACGGCGGGGCAACCTGGGCCGTGCTGCCCGCTACCGCCAGTAATTCGGACTTCTGGCGCATTCAGAAAATCGTGGTGCATCCCATCACTAAAGATGTCTACGCCGCCACCCGCAACGGCGGCCTCTACCGCAGCCAGGACGGCGGCAGCACCTGGAGCCAGGTGCTGAACACGAATACGACGCCGGCATCGGCATCAACCCGCGTATCCGACATCGAAATCGGGGCCGATAACACCCTCTACGCCGCGTTTGGCATCTTCAATACCGATGGCATTTATCGGTCGGCTACGGGCAACCCGGGCTCGTGGACCAACCTGAATGCGCTCAGCGGCTCGGGCCTGCCCACGCCGGCCTCGGCCAGCTACGAGCGCATTGAGCTGGCCTGCGCACCGACCGATGCCAACCGCGTGTACGCCGTGCTCCAGTCGAGCGCATCCACCACGCCCATCCTCGACATTTACCGCTCAACCGACAAGGGTACGACCTGGACGGCAATGCCCAAGCCGGGCGGAGCGGCGTTCGACTACACGCGGAGCCAGGCCTGGTACAATCTGGCTGCTTCCGTGTCGCCGGCCGATGCCAATACGCTCTACGTGGGCGGCATCGACCTGTGGCTCACAACCAATGCCGGGGCCGCCACGCCCACCTGGACCAAGAAGTCCGATTGGACCTCTAACGGCTCCAACTACATGCACTCCGACCACCACGCCATCGCATTTGTGCCTACGGCCACGGCCCCGGCCAACCAGGTGTATTTCGGCCAGGACGGCGGCATTATGTATTCGGCCAACGCTTCGGTGGCGGGCACTACGTTCAGCAGCCGCAACGCGGGCTTGAACGTGACCCAGTTCTACGGCCTGGCTGTGCACCCCACCAACTTCAATTACTTTCTGGCCGGGGCCCAGGACAACGGCACCCATCAGTTCACCACGGCGGGCGTTAATGCCACGACCGAGGTGACCGGCGGCGACGGTGGCCTGTGCGCCATCGACCAGAATGCCCCACTCAACCAGTTCAGCAGCTACGTGTATAACCAGTACCGCCGCTCCACCAATGGCGGCAGCACATTTACTGCTTTCGATTTAAGCGCTAGCTCGGGCTCGTTCATCAACCCCTGGGACTACGACAGCAACGCGAATGTGCTCTACGGCGGCTGGGATACGGGAACCTACATGGCCTGGACCAACCCCTTGACGGCAGCAAGCCTTAACAAAGTGAATAAAGTTACGCCTGCGTTGCCGGCCGGCTCTGGCGATGTGGCCTTCGTGGGTATCTCACCGCTCACGGCCAACCGCATTTACCTGGGCACGGGCAGTTCCTTTACCAGTGGCGTGAACGATGGCGGCTTGCTGCTGCGCGTCGACAATGCTCAAACCACTACCCCCACTATTAAAACCCTGTACACTGGCCCAGTCAATACATCGGTGTCGTGCGTAGCCATCGACCCCGCTAATGAGCAGCACCTGCTGGTGACGCTTTCCAACTACGGCATCGTGAGTGTACTTGAAACCACCACGGCCAACGCCGCCACGCCCACCTGGACCGCCGTGGAAGGCAACCTGCCCGACATGCCGGTGCGCTGGGCCCTGTTCGACCCCCGCAACACCACGCGGGCCATTCTGGCCACCGAGATGGGCGTGTATACCACCGTCCTGCTCAACGGGGCCAGTACGGCCTGGAGCGTGGTGAGCAACGGCCCCGTGAACGTGCGCGTGGATATGCTGCGCTACCGCCCTGGCGACAAGCTGGTGGCCGCCGCCACCCACGGCCGGGGCTGTTCACCTCGGTAATATTCGACCCGAGCACTCCGCTGCCCGTCACCCTCACGAGCCTGACCGCCGCCCGTGAAGCCAAGGTGGCGCAGGTGCGCTGGCAGACAGCCAGCGAACAAAAGGCCCTGCGCTTCGAGGTGGAGCGCTCCACTAATGCCGTCGATTACCAACGGGTGGGCAGCGTGGCCGCCGTGGGCACCAG
>JALYUI010000351.1 GCA_030853845.1 Bacteroidota bacterium
GTGCTCACCGTCAGGGGCTGGCTACTCAGGCCCAGGGTTTGCAGGTTGGCGTAGTCGATTTTGGTCTGCACGTTCACGTTTTCGTGCTTGGGCTCCAGGTCCACGTGGCCGTCGGCCACCAGCCGCACCGCCGGGTCGTCGATGCTGGCGTGCCCGTCGAAGTGCAGCGGGTTGAATACCCCGTCGAAGGTGATGTTACGGTAGCGGTAGCCGTTCAGCCAGATGGCCGGCACCGTGAGCCGGGCCTTGCCCGTGGCGAAGGCCGGCAGAAAGCCGGTGCCGGCTATGTGGCCGTTCAGCGTCACATCCCGAATCACCGATTCATCCCCCAAAAACTTGCCCAGCTGAAACGAATTCGAGCGCACCGTGCCCGAGTAAGCCGCGTGGGTGAAGTCGGTCTTGGTTTTCAGGTTTACGTCCGTGGCCACGTAGCCCAGGGCGGTATCGAACGAGGCGTTGGCCACGAAGTCGCTGTAGAAGCCCAGTACCGTGCCCTGTAGTTTCACCCGGCCCAGGCGCTGCACCAGCGTATTGGCCGAGGCGGGCAGCCACTTTTTCAGGTCGCGGGTTTCCACCACCGAGGGCAACAGGCGCAGGTCGAAAAAGCTCTCCTTGTAGTTGGGGAGGCCGTCGGCGTGGGCGCGCTTGGCCACAATGTGGGTGCCGGTGCCGTAGCGCAAATCGAGGTTGTTCACCTTGAAATCGCGCACGTAGCCCGAGGCATCGCCCGACAGTGCCACCGACTCGTGCAGCTCACTGAGCTGGGGGGCGAATTTGGCAATGTCCTCCGAGTAGACCTTGGAATTACGCAGGTGCGCGATGGTCTTCATCGAGTCGTTGTAGTCGGTGAAGTTGTGAAACACCCGAAACTCGAACCGCACGTAATTCTTAATCTGACTGCGCCCCACCCGCAAACGCAAATCCTTGAATTCCCAGAAATGCGGCCCGTACGTCATGTCGGCCGTGATTTCGTGCAGGTGGGTCTGCGAAGGCGTTTCCACGGCGTGCAGCTGGCTGATGCGCAGCCCGAGCGAGTCGCCGAGGTGAATTCGGGAGATGTCGGCGTAGATGCTGTCCACCACCAGATGGTCGTAGTCGATGCTCTTTCCGTAAACTTTGGCCCGGGGCACGCCTTCTTTTTCAATGGCAAAGTGCCCGTTGCGCAAGGCCACCTGGGCCACCTGGAAATCGAACGGGGCCGACTGGGTGGTGTCTTTGGGCGGCCCCACCAGCCGCTTCACGGCCGCAATAAACTGGTCGAGGGTGGTGGTGTTGGGCTGGCCAGCCAGATTGCGCAGCACGAAGCGTGGCTCGTTGAGCGTGAGCATACTCACGTGTAGGTGGCGCGGGTCGAATACCGAGAACAGCGAGATTTCGGCATCGGCCCGGCCCACGCTGAACAGCTCACCCCCGCGCCGGTCCTGCACCCGCACCTCTTGCAGGAGCACGCTCGAAAACGGCCGCACATCCACGCTGCCAATCGTGACCGGCTGCCCCAGCTTATTCGTGAGAAAAGTAGCTGCCTCGTGCGCCAGCCGGGTTTGCACGCTCGGCACCCGCAGGACCAGCAGCACCCCCACCACGGCCAGCACCAGCAGCAGCCCGAGGCCCAGCAGCACTTTCAGCAGAATGGCGAAGAAACGACGCACCGGACGGGGGAGGGGGAAACAGGGGAAGCAGTTGAATCCGCAAAGTTGCGGCTTTTTAGCCGCTTAGCCCAAACCGGGCCGCGCCAGCGTCACTCAAAACGGCCGCCAGGCAAGCGAGGTTCGCCAACTACGGCCGAACTTCGCGCTTCGCAAGGCTCGGGCCAAATGCCCTGGTGCTTTGCATGATGTTGTTATACCCGCTTCATTACCCCCAATCCTGCCTCACTGCCATGCCCGCGCATCCCATCATCCTGGCCATCGAATCTTCCTGCGACGACACCGGCGCGGCCGTGCTGGCCGGTGGCGAGCTGCTGAGCAACGTGGTGGCCACCCAAAAAGTCCATGAGCAGTACGGTGGCGTGGTGCCCGAGCTGGCCTCGCGGGCGCACCAGCAGCATTTGCTGCCCGTCGTCACGGCCGCCCTCAAACAGGCCGGCATCAGCAAAGCCGACCTCGACGCCGTGGCCGTCACGCAGGGGCCGGGCCTGCTGGGCTCCTTGTTAGTAGGCGGCATGTTTGCCAAAACCCTGGCCCTGGCGCTCGACAAGCCGCTGCTGGCCGTGAACCACATGCGGGCGCACATTCTGGCCCATTTCCTGCGCGCGCCCCGGCCGGTTTTTCCCTTTCTCTGCCTCACGGTGAGCGGCGGCCATACCCAGCTGGTGGTCGTGAAGTCGGCGCTGGAAATGGAGGTTATCGGCACTACAATCGACGATGCCGCCGGCGAAGCCTTCGATAAAACGGCCAAACTGCTCGGCCTGCCCTACCCCGGCGGGCCGCACCTCGACAAGCTGGCCCGCCAGGGCGACCCCCTGCGCTTCGCCTTCCCCGTGGGAGCCATGCCGGGCTACGACTTCTCCTTCAGCGGCCTGAAAACATCGGTGCTCTACTTCCTGAAAAAGGAAGTGGCCGCCAACCCCGACTTCATCCAGCAGAACCTGGCCGACCTCTGCGCTGGCATCCAGCACACCATTGTAGCCACGCTGCTGCGCCAGCTGCGCCGCGCCGCCGCCGATACCGGCCTCACGCAGGTGGCGCTGGCCGGCGGCGTGGCGGCCAACTCGGGCCTGCGCACCGCCCTCGAAGCCGAGGCCGTGGCGCAAGGCTGGCAGGTGTTCATCCCCGATTTCGCCTTCTGCACCGACAATGCCGCCATGGTGGCTATGACGGCGCATTTTCAGTACGAAGCCGGGGACTTCGCCACCCAGCTCCTCAGCCCCGACCCGCGCTTGAAGCTGCGGTAGCTTGAAGCTTGCAGCTGCAAGCTGTCAGCTACAAGCTTCAAGTGCTTGTTCGTAATATTCTACGTGGCAAAAAGCTTGCAGCTTGCGGCTGATAGCTTGCAGCTTAAAACATGACCAACCCCTTCCGCCCCGGCGACCACAAAACCACTACCTACCTGGTTCACCCCGAAGACTTCGCCGATTTCGGCCCCACCACCGGCGGACTCGTGCACGAAGTGCTCAGCACGTTTGCGCTGGGCCGCGAAATGGAGTGGGCCGCCCGCCAGTTCGTGCTCGACATGAAGGCGGCCGATGAAGAGGGCATCGGTACTGAATTATCTATCCAACACCATGCTCCGGCCTTCGCCGGCGAAACCCTCACGCTGACGGCTACCTTTGTCGCCCTCGACGGCCCGTACCTGCGCTGTGCCGTAGAAGCCCGCGTAGGGCCGCGCCTGGTAGCCAACGGGCACACCGGCCAGCGCATCGTGGCCCGGGCGCGCCTGGCAGCCCGCTTTGCCGCGCTGCAAGCCGAGGCTGCCGCCCCCACATCTCCCGAACCGCCCCAGTAACATGGCCAAAGAAGCAAAACCCGTCATCATCAACATCAAAAACCGGCGTGCGGGCCACGAATACACCTTCCTAGCCAAGTACGACGCGGGGGTGATGCTGCAAGGGACCGAAATTAAAAGCATCCGCGAGGGCAACGTGAACCTGACGGATGGTTACTGCACCTTCGACCAACATGGCGACCTCTGGATTCACAGCATCCGCATCGCGCCCTATTCCCTGGGTACTTACAACAACCACGATGCCATGCGCGCCCGGAAGCTGCTGCTGAACAAGCGCGAGCTGAAGCAGCTGGCCGGCAAAGCGGTGGACCAGGGCCTCACCATCATTCCCCTGCGCCTGTTCGTGACCGACCGCGGCTTTGCCAAAATCGAAATTGCCCTCGCCCAGGGCAAAAAGCTCTACGACAAGCGCAACGACCTCAAAAAGAAGGCGCAGAAGCGCGATATGGAAAGAATGTAATGATGTGAGAATACGGGCAATGTGAAAATGTGATTTCGGAAATTATTCATTCCAAGCAACAGTAGCATCTTTGTAGTCCGTTGGAAGTAAGAGTTCAACTGCATTCTCACATTTCCACCTCACCCACATTTTCACATTATCTTGAACCCCGGCCTCTGCGCGCTTAGCGCCGTCCCCGTCCGCGCCGAGCCCAACGACCGGGCTGAGCTGGTGACCCAGCTGCTCTTCGGCGAGTGCTACCAGATTCTCGTGTCGCAGGAGCCCTGGGTGCAGGTACAGCTCGCCGCCGACGGCTACGTAGGCTGGATTGACGTGAAACAGCACATGCCCGTGTCGCCGGAATATTACGCCGCCTGGTGCGCCCAGGACCACCCCCGCGCCCTCGACGTGGTGCAGGCCGTGAGCGACGCCACCACCAAAATTCCGCTCACCCTGGGCTGCCGCCTGCCGTTTTTCGACGGCATGAACGTGCGCATGGGTGACAAATCATACTTCTTCAACGGCACCGCCACCAATCCCACCGCCGCCCCCGATGCCACCCGGCAGGCCGCGCTGCTGCGCAAAATTGCCCTCATGTACCTGAAAGCGCCCTACGTGTGGGGTGGCAAAAGCATTTTCGGCCTCGACTGCTCTGGTCTCAGTCAGCAGCTCTATGGCTTGGTGGGCATTCAGCTCCCGCGTGACGCCCGCCAGCAGATTGACCACGGCCGCCCTGTGCACTTTGTGGCTCAGGCCCGCCCTGGCGACCTTGCCTTTTTCGACAACGCTGAGGGCCGCATCGTGCACGTGGGCATGGTGATGGAGGAAGGCCGAATTCTGCACGCCCACGGCGAAGTCCGGCTCGACCCGCTCGACCACAACGGCATCTTCAACCGCGAGCGGCAGCGGTATTCGCACAAGCTGCGCCTGATAAAGCGCCTGCTGCCGGAGTAGGAGGAGAAGGCAAGAAGGGAAAGGGGAAAAGGAACGGTCATGCAGAGCGCAGCGAAGCATCTTTACCGCAGTAGTAATCCAATCGACAGTATTAGTGGTGGCACGCGAGATGCTTCGCTGCGCTCTGCATGACGTTCTTCTTTCTTTCTGGCCTCCCTTCCCGCCCCCTGAACTTAACCCCCACGCGCTTGTTTATCTGGCCGGAAACCGCTAGCTTTCGGCGGGTTATCCGAACCTAAAAGCGTGTATGGACCAAAAAGTGTTAGTGCTGAATGGCGACTATACCGCCATCACCCTGTGCAGCGTGCAGAAAGCGTTTGTACTCCTGTTTCTTGATAAGGCGGAAATGGTGGCGAAGTCGGAGCACGGCACGCTGCGCACTATTTCGCATGCCTACCCCAAGCCCAGCATCATCCGCTTGCAGCGCTACGTGCGCGTGCCCTACAAAGGCATTGCCCTCAGCCGCCACAACATTTTCAAGCGCGACCATTTCGAGTGCCAGTACTGCGGCTCGCTCAAAAACCTGACCCTCGACCACGTGCTGCCCCGCTCGCGCGGCGGCGAGTCGAGTTGGACTAACCTGCTCACGGCCTGCGCCCGCTGCAACCACGCCAAGGGCCACCACACCCCCAGCGAGGCCGGTTTAACTATTCGGCAGCAGCCGAAAAAGCCTACGCTGGCCGGTTTCCTGCGCCTCTCAGCGGGCACCATCGACCAGAACTGGCACGCGTATTTAAACTGAGGGCAAAAGGATTTTTAAACTTAGTTGGAGGGCAGGCCGTTGGGGTGGGGTACATTTGTACCGCAAAACTCAACCGCACCTGCTTATGGCCCTCCCTCGCTTCGCTGCAACCCGTTCCTTTCATACCGAGCTCAAAACCCGGATTAATCATTACTTCGAGGAAACCGGCCGGCCAATGACGGGTGATGCGGGCCTGCTGTTCAAGGCGGTGCTGCTGGTGGGCCTGATGGCGGCCCTGTACGTGCACCTGGTGTTTTTTACGCCGCCTGCGCTGTGGGCGTTGCTCGAATGCGCGCTGCTGGGCTGCGTCATCGCGGCCATCGGTTTCAACGTGATGCATGATGGGGCGCATGGCAGCTTTTCGCGCTTTGCCTGGGTGAACCGGCTGGCTGCCTACACGCTGGGCGTGCTCGGCGGCAGCCCCTACATGTGGAATTCCAAGCACAACCTCATCCACCACACCTACACCAACATCGAGGGCCACGACGACGACATCAACATCCAGCCCTGGATGCGCATGACGCCCGAGCAGCCCAAGCATCCGCTGCACCGCTACCAGCACCTCTACTTCTGGGCGCTGTACTGTATGCTTTACACGTCCTGGATTTTTGCGATGGACTACCAGAAGTATTTCTCGCGTCAGATTGGGGCCATCGACCTTAAGCCAATGAATACCGGCGAGCACGTCAGCTTCTGGGGCTTTAAGGTGCTGAACCTGCTGTTGTACGTGGCCCTGCCTATCTACATGGTGGGCTTCCTGCCCTGGCTGGCCGGCTTCATGCTGAGCACCGCCATCGCCGGTCTGGTGCTGAGCATGGTGTTCCAGCTGGCCCACACCGTGGAAGATGCCGCCTTCCCCGTGCCCCACGCCGTCACGAGCAAGCTCGAAGACGAGTGGGCCATTCACCAGGTGCGCACCACTGCCAACTTCGCCACCGACAACAAAGTGGTAAGCTGGCTGGTAGGCGGCCTCAATTTCCAGATTGAGCACCACCTGTTCCCCAAAATCTCGCACGTGCATTACCCCGCCATCAGTAAAATCGTGCAGCAGGTATGTGCCGAGTTCGACGTGACCTACAACAACTACAAGCACACCCGCAGCGCCATGCTTTCGCACGTCCTGTTCCTGCGCGAGATGGGCCGCGCAGCGTAGAGATGCGCCGGCCCGACCGCCCAAGGCCGTCGGACCGGA
>JALYUI010000368.1 GCA_030853845.1 Bacteroidota bacterium
GTATTTGAAGCCAGAATATTTGGCTACTCAAAGAACCAACGGATACCAGCTTAGTCAGGCAAAAAAACTATCCGATTGCCAAAAGCAGCAAAAAAATTCTGCCATTTCTTATTCGGGAACAAGTCTATTTACTATTGCGGTAGAGATGCTTCGGCAAGCTCAGCATGACGTTCTTTTTTAATCCGACGTTCTGTTTTTCGCCACTTTCCCCTGCAATGCCGCCCACTGCCGCCCCTGCCCCGCTCGTGTACCGCCCCGGCCTCAACGGCATCCGGGCGCTGTGCGTGTGGCTGGTGGTGGTGGCCCACTGGACGCTGCCGGGCTTCCCCATCGGCGAGATGGGGCGCATTCCTTTCTTCGTGCTCAGCGGCTACCTCATCTCGGGCATCGTGTGGAAGCAGCAGGTGTTTCCGGGGGCGGCGGCCGGCTGGGGGCGGCGGCTGAAAGTGTTTTACCAACGCCGGCTGCTGCGCATTCTGCCGCCCTATTACCTGGCCCTGGCGCTGGGGGCGCTGCTGCCGCTGGCCACCCTGCGCGAGTACCCCGGCTGGTTTATCCTGCCGGTGTCCAACCTGCTTTTCTATCGGCTGGGGCACTGGGGCGAGGGTGTGGGCCACTACTGGACGATGGCCGTGGATGAGCAGTTTTACCTGGTGTGGCCGCTGCTGCTGGGGCTGCTGGGCCGGCGCACCGGGCTGCTGCTGGCCGTGGCCGGGGCCAGCGTGCTGTTCCGCATCTGGTGGAGCCTGACGGTGTCGCCCACCCTCACCTTCGTGCTGCTGCCCGCCTGCCTCGACATGTTTGCCCTCGGCGGGGTGCTGCGCATCATCGAGCCGCTGCCCTGGGTGCGGCGGCTGGCGCGGGGCCGCTGGGTGGCGCTGGCCTGGGTGGCGTGGGCCGGGCTGTGGGCGGCGCTGCACAATCTTGATGCTCACCCCGTCTGGCTGCTGGTATCGACGGCCGCCGGCGGCCTGGCCTCGATGGTGATGCTGAACTGGGCCATTCAGCCCGCCGACCCGGCCGGGCGCGACAGTGCCCGCCTGCTGCGCCTGCCACTGCTGCAATGGGTGGGCCTGCGCAGCTACGGCTGCTATCTGTATCATCTGTTGCTGGTGGTGTTCTACCAGCGGGCGGTGTACCACGTTTTTCCGGCCGCCGAAACCCGCCGCCTCTGGCTGGGCCCGCTGCCTACGCTGCTGCTGCTCACGCCGCTGCTGCTGGCCCTGGCTGCCGCCTCCTGGGCCTGGCTCGAAACGCCCCTGAACCGGGTGAAGAACCAGTTGCCGTATGGGAAGTAGCGGGGCGGGGAATCCGGCATTCAAAAGGCTCAACCTAAAAGACTGGGCCGAAAACCGTAGCTACCTGGCTATCCCGGATGATGAAGCTGTTCCGTCATCCGCTGCGAAGTGCTGGCCTGGCAAAACCAAAGCCTCGCTACCACTTTGCCGATTGACCCAGGCAAAGCAGCAGCGAGGCTTCGATTACACTCCAATAGTTGTTTGAAGGGCTTTTCTATTCCCTCTCAGGTCCTACCCAGCTGGGGTCTATCGGGCGCGGGCCGGCACGAAAACAATGGGACAGTTGACGATGATGCCGGCGGCATTGAGCCCGCCCAGCGAGGCGTTGCGCGGGCCGGTCGGGGCTCCGGCCGTCACGAAGCCATCGGCGTACAGCTCGATGACGTTGATTGGGGCAATTACTTCCCGCTTGTCGGTGGTAATGCGGGTACGGGCTCCGGAGGCAATGGCCGCATCGGTCCACATCACCGGGTGCACGTCCCAGAGGGGGCTGTAGGCGGCCGCGTCGCAGAACGCGCCGGGGTCGTCGGCATCCTCGCAGCCGGCCTGCTCCTGAAAAATATTGAGCGGGTCGCCTTCGCCCGCTACGGCCGAGCGCAGCCCCTGCCGCTTGGGGTTGGTAGCGCCCATCGGGCCGTTAATCACCGGAATGAGGGCCTCGCGAGCCGAGCGGAACGATTTATCGTCGCCGGCGTTGGGTGCGGCATTCATGTTGGGCGCGAACGTATTGTCTTCCAGCGCCGCCAGGTCGTTGTCGGAGGTTTCGGTGGTGGAATACAAAATGGGGAAGCCTTCATAAAAGCCGCGGGCCAGCCGGATTTTCACGGTCATGGCTACTTTGTCCATGCTGATGACCCGGTCGTGCATCCCCGTTTTATTGGATAGGTGCGAGGCGTTATACACGATTTTGCCATCGAAGGTCACCAAGGGGCTGTAGAGCGCGTCGCCTACCGAGCCCGGCTCCGAGGCGGGGTCCAGCGGAAAGCCCAGCGGCCCCGGCACCAGCCGCAAAACAGGCGCGAAGTCGACGTTGCCGGAGAATTTCAGGACCGGGAAGTTGTGCGGATTCGCCGGGCCGCCGGTGACCACGGTAGCCGTTTGCGTGGCCTTCGTCCCGATGGCATGCACCAGCTTGGGCGTCCAGTTCAGGCCCAGCTCGATGGACTTGTCCACGTTGTTCGATTCGGTGATGATGTAGTACACATCGCCCCCGGTGGCATCCTGCCCGCGGTAGAGGGGTAGCACGGCGGTGGCCGTAATCGTGTCGATTTGGGTGGCGCTGGCCAGCTGGTTGGGCAAGGTCCGGATTTTGGGTTCGGGAACGGCCGCCGGCTCGTTGTTCTTCTTGCAGGAAAAGACCAGCAAGGAAAGGGTCGTTAGAAGAAGAAGGGTTATTTTCATGATGCCCGGCGATAAGGGTGAAACGGATGAATGACTCCCGCCAGGCCAGTTGAATAGCTCAACCGTCTGCGATAGTTGGGCTTGAACGTATGGGATTAGCGCCGGGGTGTCACGGTTTGGTCACGGTTTGGTACTGGTTAGTGCGCCCGGGCGGCAGGCGAAGAGTGGCGGGGTATGCTACAAAAAAGAAGTCCCGGCAAACTGCCGGGACTTCTTTTTCAACACTGCTTGCAGGTCCTTCCTACGGACCTATGCGCGCTACATCTTGGACTTCATCTTGTCCATTTTGCCATCGTGCATCATTTTGCCGCCGTGGTGCATCATGGTGCCGTCCATGGCCATCATGTCGCCGTCTTTCATTTTCATCATCGTGCCGTCCTTCATTTTACACATGCCGTCTTTCATGCACATGCTGCCGTCGCTCATGGTCATGTCTTCGGTCATGGCCATCATTTTGCCGTCTTTCATCATCATCATTTTGCCGTCCTTCATCATGGCACCGTCGTGCATCATTTTGCTGTCGTGCATCATGCCTTTCGACTTCATTTTGCCGCTATGCATGGGAGCGGTTTGGGCCTGCGCCGCGAAGCACAATCCGGCCAGGGCCAGGGTAGGGAGGGCTTTCAATAGGGATTTCATGGGATTGGGGGTGAGATGAGAAAAAATAGCTGCTCGCCGCCCGCAAGGCGGCGAGTCAGGTTACTACAACGCCAAAGCTAAGCGGTAGTTATCACGAAATGGTCACGAAATCAATATTTTCCTATACTTATGCGTTGGGGCTCGCGGGTGCGGCCGGCTGGCAGGGTTGGCCGGCCTCGTGCACCGGCACCGAAAAGGCGAAGCAAGTGCCCTGGCCTTCGGCGCTGCGCACGGTCAGCTCGCCGCCATGCAGCGCCACGATGCGGCGGGCAATGGCCAGGCCCAGGCCCAGCCCGGGCGGCTGGCTGGTGCGCACCCGCGGGGCGCGGTAAAAGCGGTCGAACACGAACGGTAGGTCGGCAGCAGCAATGCCCTGGCCCGTATCGTTGACCTCCACCCCCAGCCGGCGCGCGCCGGCATCGGGCCGGACCCGGACCCACACCTGCCCCCCGGCGGGCGTATGGAGCAGGGCATTGTCGAGCAGGTTTTGCAGCACCCGCTCCAGCAGGCCCGCGTCGGCGCACACCATTGGCAGGTGGGCCGCGCCGGCCGCGCCCCAGTCCGGGCGCAGGTGCAGGCCGGCGGCCTGGGCCTGCGGAGCCAGCTTGAGCAGCACGTCCTGCACCAGCTCGGCCAGGGATAACGGCTCAGGATGCGGCAGCACCTGCTGGCCTTCGAGCTTGCTCAGCTCAAACAGCTCCGACACCATGCGTTTGAGGTGGCGGGTATTTGTGAGAATGGTGCCCGCATAGCGCTGTCGCTCGGCGTCGGTGAGGTGGTAAGGCGGGTGCAGAATAGTTTCAGCATAGCCCTCAATGCTGGTCAGGGGCGTGCGCAGGTCGTGCGAGATGTTGGCCAGCACCTCGCGGCGCAGCGCATCGGCACGGTGCAGTGCTCCCACGGCCTGCTCGGTGCGGGCAGCCATCGCATTGAATGCCTCGGCCAGGTCGCTCAGCTCGTCGTGGCCCCGAATGCCGGTGACGCGGGCACTGTAGTCGCCGTGCTGCAGGCACCGCACGGCCTGCGCCAGCCGGGCCAGGTTGCGGGTAAGGAAAGCAATCAGCAGCAGGCCGACCAGCAATACCGCCAGCCCGGCCACGGCCAGCGTGCGCAGCAGCACCTGTAGAATGTGGCTCCGGCGCAGGTCGGCCGGCGGGGGGGCGGCCGGGTCGCCGGCGAGCGTGATGTAGAGGTAGTGCCGGGGCTGCCCGCTGGCCGTACGCAGCAGCGCCGCCGAAAAGGGCTGTGGCTGGCCGGGGTGGCGGGGGTCGGCCCCGAGAATGGGCAGGGGCTGCCGGCCCGCCAGCAGCGCCCGCACCGGCCCCAGCGGTACCTGCGTGAGCCGCAGCTCGGCGGGCTTGGCCGAGGCGTTGAGGATGCGGCCGGTGCGGAAATCCAAAAAGTATAGCTTGATGTAGGGATTGACCGTCATGGCCGCATCGAAGAGCTGGCGCGCGGCGGCGGCCGATAGCTCGTGAGCGCCCTCGTTGAGGTGCAGGGCGGTGGCCACCGAAGCGGCCAGGTCGCGGTTGCGGCGTTGCAGGTCCTCGGCCACGTAGCGGTCGGCCAGCCGCGAGAGCAGTGCTACGTACAGGCCGCCCACGGCCAGCAGCAGGCCCAGCAGCAGTACCGACAGCCGCAACTGCAATCTTCCAGGACGCCAGCGGTTGCTCATATAGGTGGTACGGTTGAGCTTGGCGGGAGTTGCCGGGGCTACGCTTCGGCTGGGCAGGCGGCAGGGGCGCGACCAGCCATTTGGCGGCAGGCCCACCGCCGTATTAAGGCTCAGCTGCTCAGCGCGTCGGTGAACTGATAACCCACGCCCCACACGGTGAGAATGTGTTCGGGCCGGGCCGGGTCGCGCTCAATTTTGACGCGCAGGCGGTTGATGTGGGAGTTGACCGTGTGCTCGTAGCCGGCGTACGACGTGCCCCACACCTGTTCCAGGAGCTGCGTGCGGGTGTAGGCGCGGCCGGGGTGGCGCATAAAGAGCGTGAGCAGGTCAAACTCCTTAGCCGTGAGGGCCACCACCTGCCCGGTCATCGTGACGCGGTGCAGCATGGTATCGAGCACCAGGGGGCCGCGCGTGAGGCGGGTGGCCGGCCCGGCCCCCCCGGCAAAGCCCGGCTGCTGCGCGGGGGCAAACCGCCGCAGCCGGGCCTTGACCCGCGCCATCAGCTCGCGCACACTGAAGGGCTTGGTCACGTAGTCGTCGGCCCCCAGGTCCAGGGCCAGCACTTTGTCGATTTCCTCGTCGCGGCTGGTGAGCATAATGATGGGCGTGCGCACGCCCCGCTCACGCAGGCGGCGGCACACCTCAGTGCCGTCAAGGCCAGGCAACATGATGTCGAGGATGATGACTTCGTACTGGTTTTCGGTGGCCAGGCGCAGTCCTTCCAGCCCGTCGGCGGCCCAGTCGGCGGCGCAGTCCAGCTGCCGCAGGTTCACCTGCACCAACAGGGCAATGTCGGGGTCGTCTTCAATCACAAGCGAGCAGGTCGTCATGGCAAGGAGAATGGATTAGGAAACGGGCCGGGAGAATGCAGCGCCACCCCGGCGGCCGGTTGCGACAGGTGGCGCCGCGCCCGCCCACCAGGGCTAAACGTAAGAACAGCTGTAGGGTGCACGAGCGGGCCGCAGGGCACGCCTACCCAGCGCAGCGAAGGCCCCTTGGGGCACTTCTACGTTCGTTCAGAACACTTCCGTGATAAAAGCAGCAGCAAACTAGTACCGGGCGGCGGTCCCGAACGAAGCGCGACCCGTGAACAAGGGCGCGTTGCTCACCGCGCAGCGGAAAGCCTCCCAGCCCAACTACCAGAAAAAAAATTACTGGCGTCCTCATCTCAATGGCATGAAATAAAACGGATTGCAAAGATGCGAAGCTTCCGCCTGCGCTGGCTACCCGCCGGCACTTCCTGCCCCAACCGATACTTTTAAGGGCTGAAGCCACTGAAGGCCCTGTTCAACCTCCCGCGCGCCACCCTCATCACCGCCCCCATGCCTACCGGAACCCTGCTCATCATCGACGACGAGGCGCGGCTGCGTCAGCTGCTGGCCCAGGTGCTGGAGCTGGAAGGCTACACCGTACTGCAAGCCCCCGACGCTACCCGCGGCCTGGAGCTGCTGCGCCAGCACGCCGACGACGTGCTGCTCGTGCTCTGCGACGTGAAGCTGCCCGATGCCAACGGCGTCGACCTGCTGCCCCGCCTCAAAGCCGCCGCCCCCGAGGCCGAAGTGGTGCTGCTGACCGCCTACGGCACTATTCCCGACGGCGTGAAGGCCATGAAGCTGGGCGCGTTTGACTACCTCACCAAGGGCGACTTCGAGCAGCAGCTGGTGGTGGTGGTGGACCGCGCCGCCGAGAATGCCCGCCTGCGCCACCGCGTGCGCGAGCTGGAGCGCCGCGTGGGCCAGCAGTACACCTTCGAGGCCATGATTGGCGATTCGGCCGAACTGCGGCGGGTGCAGCAGCTGGCCCGCCAGGTAGCGCCCACCGACAGCACCGTGCTGCTCGAAGGCCCCACCGGCAGCGGCAAGGAGCTGTTTGCCCAGGCCCTGCACCAGGCCAGCGGGCGCAAGGGCAAGGCCTTCGTGGCCGTCAACTGCTCGGCTTTCCCGAAGGACTTGCTCGAATCGGAGCTGTTCGGCTACAAGAAGGGAGCCTTCACCGGCGCGCTCACCGACAAGAAAGGGCTGCTGGAAGAAGCCAACGGCGGCACCCTGTTTCTGGACGAAATTGGCGAGCTGGAGCTGAACGTGCAGGCCAAGTTTCTCAGGGTGCTGGAGATGCAGCAGTTTACCAAGCTCGGCGACACCAAGCCCACCAGCGTGAACCTGCGCATGGTGGCCGCCACCAACCGCAACCTCAAGCTCGAAGCCGCCGAGGGCCGCTTCCGCCCCGACCTCTACTACCGCCTCTCGGTGTTCACCATCCAGGTGCCGCCCCTGAAAGACCGCACGGCCGACGTGGCCCCGCTGGCCCGGCACTTCCTGCAATACTTCGCCGCCCGGCTTAGCAAGCGCCTGCCCGGCCTGGCCAACGACACCCTGGCGCTGCTCGAACGCTACCCCTGGCCCGGCAATGTGCGCGAGCTGAAGAACGTGCTGGAGCGCGCTGCCATCCTGGCCCCCGCCGGGGAAATGCTATCGGCTGATTATCTGCCCGACGAATTCCACGCCCTGGGCCGCCCCGCCCGCGTTGGGGCCGATGCCACCGACGACAGCCTGCGCGCCCTCGAAGCCCGCCACATCGGCAAGCTCATGGGTGAGCTGGAAGGCAACAAGCCGGAAGTGGCGAAACGGCTGGGCATCGGGCTGACGACGCTCTACCGCAAGCTGGAAGAGTATGGGCTGGGGTGAGAGGTTGAGAGTTGAGTGTTGGGTGTCGAAAAAGCACGTCATGCAGAGCGCAGCGAAGCATCTCGCTTGCAGTAGTAAACCAATCGATTGAGTTACTACCACACGCGAGATGCTTC
>JALYUI010000404.1 GCA_030853845.1 Bacteroidota bacterium
GGCAAGCCCGCCGCCAACCAGGACCTGAGCCAGCGCCGCGCCCAGGCGGTGGTGGGCTACCTCACCGCCCACGGCATCGCCGCCGACCGCCTCACCGCCGCCGGCTACGGCGACACCAAGCCCGTCACGGCCAACACTACCCCCGCCGGCCGCCAGCTCAACCGCCGCACCGAATTTAAAGTAACTGGCAAGTAGGTAGTGTTTTAGATAGCACTGACGTACGCTACCTGATGGAGTAAGCACTCAAAACGACAGCTGGTCCCAGAAGACCACTTTGCCATCCTGGTTGTGCACGAACTGCACATTGCCATCCTGCGACACCAGGATGGCCAGGCACTCGGGCGCGGCCAGGCACAAGCGGTAGGCGGCCCGGTGCCGGGTGCCGCCGTGGTCGGCCGGCACGGGCTGCAGGGTCTGGCCCTCCATGTCCAGGGCGCGGTACACCTGGCTGAGGGGCACCTGCGTGGCCTGAATTTCTACCCCGAAGCCTACCAGGTCAATCTGCTGGGTGAACATCAGGGCCCCATCTACGGCTCCCATGTCGGCGACGCAGTCGGCAAAACGGTCTATTTCGGCCGCTAGGGCCAGCAGCTCCGCGTCGCGGGAGCATTGAAAGTGCTCCCAGCTCAGCTCGCCCAGCTCCAGGAGGCGCCGCACGCTGGCCTGAACCAGGGTTCGGAAGCGGGGGCCGGCCCCAGTGGGCAGTAGCCGGTACTTGGGCCGCAACACACCGCCCGGCACGGTCAGCTCGGCTACCCGGTTAGTGGGCACCAGCACCATCAGCACCCCGTGGCCACTGGCGCGCGAGTGCGTGAGTGTTCGGCGCTGCATGTGCAGCACAAACCGAATGATGCACTCTTCCTGCGTGAGCGTCCATTCCAGCCCGGCCGCTGCCGGCCCCGCCAGCAGCTGGTTTTCAAAAAACCGCCCACCGCCCCAGGCTATCGGAAACTGCAAAAAGCCGTGCCCGTCGATGCGCCCGCGCTGCAGGGTGAGCAGGCGCCGGGCCCCGTGGTAAAACACAAGGCTGCCCGGCCCGCTCACCTGCACCAGCAGCGCCAACGGAGCCGCAGATACTTCCTGACGCGAGCTGTCGGGCACCCAGTCCCATTCGTGGCCACTAAAAAGCATTCCCCATAGCAAGAGCTGCCCGTCGGCCGCAGCCTCCACCGCCAGCAGGCTGCCGCAGTGGTGCACGGCCGGGCTAAGCCGGCGCACTTCCTGCTCGTTCCAGGCCCGGACTTCGGCAAAGCGCACCAGGTGAAAATCTGTTAGCGTCACCGGCTGCGCCTCCAGCTTGGCCTGCGCAGCCAGCACAGCGTGGCACTCAACGGGCCTGCCCTCCTCAAACAGCAGGCTGGCCTGGTAGAGCACCGAGATGAACCGCGTGAGCACCTCCGGCGTCGGCAGCGGCGCGGCCGCTACTGGCCAGCGCAGCTGCAAGGCGGCGGCGAGGTCGCTCGGGTAGTAGTGGCTGGTCATGAGCGCGGGGTTACGAAAAGTAAAAAGAGGTTACGCAAAGTAGGAGCAACGTGCCCGCTAGCTTTGCGCAACCTCTTTTTGCTTTGCGCAAACTCGCGTGTTACCCCTTTGCTGTCAACGTAATGTAGGGGATAATACATTCCTCCAGCGATACGCCGCCGTGCTGAAATGTGTCCTTGTAGTAGTTCACGTAGTAGTTATAGTTGTTGGGGTAGGCGAAGAAATAATCGCCGAGCGTGAAGACATAGGCCGTGCTCACATTTTCGCGGGGGAGGAAAATGTTTTCCGGCTTGCGCACCACGAAGATGTCGCGGCTCTCATCAAAGCCCAGGTTGCGGCCGTGCTTGTAGCGCAGGTTGGTGTTGGTGTTGCGGTCGCCCACAATTTTGTAGGGGCGCTTGCAGCGGATGGTGCCGTGGTCGGTGGTGATGATGAGCTTGCCCTTTTTCTCGGCAATGGTCTGCATCATCTCGTACAGCGGCGAGTGCAGAAACCATGAGCGGGTGATGCTGCGGTAGGCGCTTTCGTCGGCGGCCAGCTCGCGAATCATGGCCATGTCGGTACGGGCGTGCGAGAGCATATCCACGAAGTTGTAGACGATGACGTTGCACTTGTAGTTGTTGTGCAGGTTGCTCATCTTGCCCAGCAAGTCCTTGCCGGCCTGTAGGTTGGTAATCTTGTGGTAGCTGTGCTTAGCCTTCTGGTTGTTCTTCTGGAAGTTGATTTCCATGAACTCGGCTTCGTGCAGGTTTTTGCCTTCGTCGTCCTGGTCGTCCACCCACAGGTTGGGGTATTTCTTCTGAATCTCGCTCGGCATCATGCCCGAGAAAATGGCGTTGCGCGCATAGGCCGTGGTGGTGGGCAGAATGGCGTACTACATCTCCTCGCTATCCACCGTGAACAGCTCGGTGATAATAGGTTCAAGCACCTTCCACTGGTCGTAGCGCAGGTTATCGATGAGCACGAAGTACACGGGCGTGTCGCCGGTGGCCTTCAGCGTCGGGAACACCCGCTCCTTGAACAGCTGGTGCGACATGAGCGGGGCGTTCTTGTCGTCGCCGTTTACCCAGTCCTCGTAGTCTTCCGTGATGAAGCGGCCGAAGTAAGAATTGGCTTCGTCCTTCTGCATGTTGAAAACCTCGGCCATGCTCTTGCCCTCGGTTTCGTTGATTTCCAACTCCCAGTACACCAGCTTCTTATACACCTCGGCCCACTCGGCGGGCGTGAGGCGGTCGGAAAGCTGCATGCCGAGCTGGCGGAAATCGCGCTGGTAGCCCGAATTAGTGGCTTCACTCACGAGCCGTTTGTTGTCGAGCACCTTTTTAATCGACAGCAGAATCTGGCTCGGGTTCACCGGCTTAATCAGGTAATCGGCGATTTTGGCCCCGATGGCCGACTCCATGATGTGCTCCTCTTCGCTCTTGGTAATCATCACCACGGGCACGGTGGGCCGGATGGATTTGATTTCAGTGAGCGTCTGTAAGCCGGTGAGGCCGGGCATGTTCTCATCGAGAAACACGAGGTCGTAGCTCTTCTCCTGAATCTCTTCGATGGCATCGGCACCGCTGTTGACGGGCGTCACTTCATAGCCTTTTTCTTTCAGAAACAGCAGGTGCGGCTTGAGCAGGTCGATTTCGTCGTCGGCCCAGAGGATGGTCGTTTGTTGCATAGGAAGGGTCTTAGGGAATTGAGGGCTTAGCTAACGCTAACCTTCGATTGAGGTCTTGGTTGAAAGTACAACGTTCGACCGGCTCACATGAAAATAGCGGGAAGTCCGCGTCGTAAAGAAGCTGCTGGGCCAAAACAAAGTTGCATTTGCCGAAATGGCAGGCCGTAGCTTCGCGTTGTTCTATTGACGGGCAGCGGCGGTAAATGTTGCCGGTTTCTACTGCCCCGCTCCCGATTTCTACATTTTGCTGCCTGCGCCCCGCCACTTCCCGTGAATAAAAAGAAAATCTTCAACGACCCGGTTTATGGCTTCGTCACCATCCCGACGGAGTTTCTCTTCGACCTTATCGAACACCCCTATTTCCAGCGGCTGCGGCGCATTCAGCAGCTTGGTCTCACGGGGTTTGTGTACCCCGGGGCGCTGCACACGCGCTTCCACCACGCGCTCGGGGCCATGCACCTCATGTCGCTGGCCCTGCGCACGCTCAAGGACAAGGGCGTGCAGATTTCGGCCGCCGAGGGCGAAGCCGCGCTGGCCGCCATTCTGCTGCACGACGTGGGCCACGGCCCCCTCTCCCATGCCCTGGAAACCGCCATTTTCCAGGATGTGCCCCACGAGCAGCTCTCGCTGTTCCTGATGCAGCGGCTGAACGTGGAGTTCGATGGCAAGCTCGATTTGGCTATTGCCATCTTCCAGGGCACCTACTCGCGGCCGTTTTTTCATCAGCTCGTCAGCAGCCAGCTCGATATGGACCGGCTCGACTACCTCAACCGCGACTCCTTTTATACCGGCGTGGAGGAAGGCCGGCCCGGCGCCGACCGCCTCATCAAAATGCTGCGCGTGCACGACGAGCGGTTGGTGCTCGAAGAAAAAGCCGTGTACTCAGTCGAGAATTTCCTGGTGAGCCGCCGGCTGATGTACTGGCAGGTGTACCTGCACAAAACCGTCACCTCGGCCGAGCAGATGGTGATTCGCACCGTGCAGCGCGCCCGCGACCTGGCCCGGCGCGGCGTGGAAGTGCCGGCCAACAGCTGCCTGGGCTACTTCCTGGGCCGCGCCGTGAGCCTGGCCGAATTCGAGAAGGACGACAAGATTCTCAGCCATTTCGTTGAGCTCGATGACTACGACATCTGGTCGGCCATCAAGGCCTGGGCCGGGCACCCCGACAAGGTGCTCAGCTACCTGGCGAAAAGCATCCTGCACCGGAACCTGCTAAAAATCGTGCTGGCCCCCGAACCCTTTGATGAAGATTTCAAGCTGGGCATTCAGGAGCTCATCGCCGAGAAATTCAACCTGTCGCTGGAAGAAGCCGCGCTGCTGATGATTCCGGGCCGCCTAAGCAACAGCGCCTATAACGCCAAAAGCCAGGAACCCATTGAGATTCTAACCAAGAAGGGCGACGTGGTGAACGTGATGGAAGCCTCCGACCTGCCCAATATCAAGGCGCTAAGCCAGCGGGTAGAGAAGTTCTACATCTGTTACCCGAAGGAGATTGTTTAATAACGGTTAGTGGTTAACGGTGAATGATTAATGGATTTTCTCCTGCCAGTTATTCATTCATCACTGACCGTTAACCACTATTTTAGCGGCCTATGGAATTTACCGTTCAGCAGATTGCCGAAGTGCTCGGCGGCACCGTGGAAGGCGACGCCAGCCAGCGCGTCACCAGCCTGGCGAAGATTGAAGAGGCTCAGGCCGGCGCGCTTACCTTCCTGTCCAACAGCAAGTACGAGCCGTTTCTCTACGAAACCGGGGCTACGGCTGTCATCGTCGGGCGCGAGCTGGTCCTGCGTCAGGCTGTGCGCCCGGCCCTGATTCGGGTGGAAAATCCCTACCTCGCATTCAGCCAGCTGCTGGAGTTTTACGCCCAGGCCACCCGTACCGGCAAGCGCGGCGTCGAGCAGCCTTCGTTTATAGCCGAGAGCGCCGAAATCGGGTCGGGGCACTACCGGGGGGCCTTTTCCTACATCGGCGAAAATTGCCGGCTGGGCGACAACGTGCAGATTTTTCCGCAGGCCTACATCGGCGACCGGGTGAGCATCGGCGAAGGCAGCATCATCCACGCCGGGGCCAAAATCTACCCCGATACCGTTATTGGCAGGTTCTGCGTCGTTAAGGCCGGGGCGGTAGTAGGTTCCGATGGGTTTGGCTTCGCGCCGCAACCCGACGGCACTTATAAAGCCATTCCGCAGATTGGCAACGTGGTGCTGGGCGACTTTGTCAGCATCGGCGCCAACGCCACCATCGACTGCGCCACCCTGGGCTCGACCCGCATTGGCGAGGGCAGCAAAATTGATAACCTCGTACAGCTGGCCCACAACGTTGAAATTGGCTGCCACACCGTCATTGCCTCGCAGACGGGCATCGCGGGCTCGGCCAAAATCGGCGACCATTGCGTGCTGGCCGGGCAGGTAGGCATGGCCGGGCACGTTTCGCTGGCCAACAAAACCACCGTCACGGCGCAGTCGGGCGTGGGCAAAAACGTGAAGCAGGAAGGCACTATTCTGCAAGGCTCCACCGCCTTCGACTTCAAGCAGAACCAGCGTGCCCAAATTGTGTTCCGCCGCCTGCCCGAGCTGGAACAGCGCGTAGTGGTGCTGGAGAAGGCCCAAAACACGACGGAAAAGCCCTAGCTTTGTGCATTAGAAGTGAGAATACGAGAAGTGAGAAGTGGGGAAAAGGCCGCTGCTAATGGGCATGGCCATTCCCCTCTCGCTTCTCACCTTCTCACATCTTACTTCTCACAAGAATGAACGATAAGCAACACACCATAAAAGCGCCCGTGACGGTGCGCGGCATCGGCCTGCACACCGGCGTGGAAGCCACCATGACGTTTTGCCCCGCGCCCGTGGGCCACGGCTACAAGTTTCAGCGCGTCGACCTGCCCGGGCAGCCCGTGGTCGATGCCGACGTGGATAACGTGGTCGATTTGAGCCGGGGCACCACCATTGAGCAGAACGGGGCCCGCGTAAATACCGTGGAGCACACCTTGGCCGCCCTCGTGGGCATGCAGCTCGACAACGTACTCATTCAGCTTTCCGGCCCCGAGCCGCCTATCATGGATGGCTCGTCGGCCGAATTCATTAAGGCTATCCAAACCGTGGGCCTTGAGGAACAGAACGCCCTGCGCAACTACTACGAGATTCCGGAGAGCATTCGCTACGTCGACAATGCCCGGGGCGTGGAAATTGCCGCCCTGCCCCTGCCCGACTATCGCCTCACGGTGATGGTGGACTACAACTCGCCGGTGCTGGGCTCGCAGCACGCCACCCTGACCGACATCAATCAGTTTGCCGACGAGATTGCTTCGTCGCGCACGTTTTGCTTCCTGCACGAGCTGGAAATGCTCTACAAGAACAACCTCATCCGGGGCGGCGATTTGAGCAATGCCATCGTGGTGGTGGACCGGGTGGTGAGCGACGACGAGCTGAACGACCTGGCCAAGATGCTGGGCAAGCCCCGCGTGGCCGTTAAAAAGGAAGGCGTCCTCAACAACGTAGACCTGCGCCACAAGAACGAGCCTGCCCGCCACAAGCTGCTCGACCTCGTGGGCGACCTTGCTCTGGTGGGCCGCCCGCTGAAAGGCCAGA
>JALYUI010000494.1 GCA_030853845.1 Bacteroidota bacterium
AGCCGTGAGAGGCCGGTCGCCGAGGTCTGGCCCGTCGAACTGATGAGATAATCCGTGTATAAGTCCAGCATCGTGACCAGCAGAAACGTACATTTAACCCGTAAACCTACCGCGTAACATCAGTTAAAGTAAGAAATCCAAAGTACTGGCTTGACAAAGAGGGGAGCACATTTAGAAAGAAACTTATGCAATTTAATATTAACAACTATAATTCACCATTTAACATTGCTTCGGCTGGACTTGACATAAGTTCAGATAAACTTATTCAGACATTAAAAACCTATTTTGATAGAAATAAAAACGAGGCATAATGGGAGTTTGACAAAAAAGCAGGTTCAGTGCTTACATGAAGCGTTATGCTTCGAATAAGATTTAATGCTGGAAGACAGTTATGCATTTCGAGTTTCGTTTCCTCAACAAGCCCTAAACGTTATACCAATTCCCCCAGCACCGCCACGTACCGGGCCACCTGCGCCTCCAGCTCCCGGCGGCGGTACTGCATGAGGTAGCGCGGGTGGTCGAGCACCACAACGCGTTCGAATAAGCCCAACTCGTCGTTCAGCTTCCGGAGAAACTCGCCGTTGCGCTTGCCCAGGCTCACGGCCACGTCGCGGCGCAACTGGAAATGCTGCACCTGGTGTTGCAGCGAGCGTTGCAGGTCGGGCCACAGTGACTTGAGGAGGGCGGGGGAGTCGTAGTAATTGTAGTTCAGACCCTGATTGAGCAGCACCAGCGGGTAGATGGAGCCGAGGAAAAAGTGCCGGTAGAACTCGGCCGGGCCGCCCAGGGCCGCCACCACGCGGTACACGAACTGCGTGGACAGCTCGGGGCGGCCGCGCGGCAGGTCATTGGCTAGGCCGCAGATTTCGCCCAGCGCCACCGGGTCGGTGAAGGCTACGCCGGTGCGGCCCATGCCCAGCCGGCCGGGGTTGATGCCCAGCAGGGCCACGCGGGGCTGGATGTCAGCGTAGAATTTGTTGGCGAAGCGCTGGGCTAGCGCCTGCACGGCCGGCTCGCCGAAGGGATTTTGTGCCTCGATGCCCGGCGGCAGGGCCGGCGGGGGCGGGAATTCGGCCAGGAAGCGGGGCAGGCGGGTGGCCAGGGTGGGCATGGCTAATTCAGAAAATTATTGAAAACGAATCGGGGAAGCCGGGCGGCGAAAGTTGGCCCCGAGCGGCAGCACCACGGCCACCGCGCCGGGGCCGATACTGACGCGGCTCAGCAGGGGGTAGAGGGCGCGGGTGCCGTGGCGGTGGTGAGTGGCAAATTGGAACCCGTCGAACAGCAGCAGGAAGCCGCCCTGGAGCAGCAGCGACTGCCCGTACCCCCGCCAGCGGTCGGAAGAGCCGGGGGCGGTGGGGTTACGACCTTTTTCGAGCAAATAGACGCCGGTAGCCAGGTAAGCCACGTCGAGGCCGGCGTTGAACAGGTACAGGTTTTCGGTACGCAGCTGGGCGCGCACGTTCCCGGCCCGGCTGGGGGTGGGCTGCCGGGCGGCGCGGCGGGCGCCGAGGTAGCCCACGCCGGCCAGCGCCAGGTTTATGGCTCCCCAGCCCAGGTTCATTTGATGGAAATAGTGCGTTGAGCCTTCCGTTTGGCCGGCTGCTATGCCACTCACCACCAGGTTGCCCACGGCCCAGCCGCCCAACACCATGAGACCACGCTGGTCGAGGCGAGTGCGCTCGGTGGCAAAAGCGGCAAAAGAAGCGCCAGCGGCTGGCGGCTGCCGCAGGGAATCGGCCGGGGCCTGGGCCAGGCCGGGCGTTGGCCGGGCCAGGGCCAACAGGCCGCCAAGCAGGAATGGGATGCGCATATAGTTGGGAGAAGTAATGAGCCAGTTGGTTGCAGTGAACCGCTGCGGGGTGGATTTGTGCGGCCGGACTTGTGGCTGCCGTACTTTTGGGCATCGTTGCTTCGGCAGCAGCTCGCGTATGCCGCCCAATATGGCCTTTTTATTGTTGCCGCTTGCCTGGATTTATGCCGGGATAATGGCTCTTCGCAACTGGCTGTACGACCGGGGCTGGAAGGCGGCCGAAACCTTCGCCGTGCCGCTGCTGAACGTGGGCAACCTGCGGGTGGGCGGCACCGGCAAAACCCCCCACGTAATCTGGCTGGTCGAAGAATTGCTGCGCCAGGGCCACCGTCCGGCCATCCTGAGCCGAGGCTATGGCCGCCTTACCCGCGGCCCGCGCCTGGCCGGCCCCGCCGACTCGGCCGCGACCGTGGGCGATGAGCCGTGGCTGTATTACGGGGCATTTGCGGCTCGGCAGGTGCCGGTAGCCGTGGCCGAAGCCCGCCGCTTGGGGGTAGCGCTACTGCTGCGCGAGCATCCCGAAATCACGGTCGTAGTGCTCGATGATGCCTACCAGCACCGCGCCGTGCACCCTGCTCTAAACGTGCTGCTTACGGAATATGCCCGGCCATTTTATGAAGACTTTGTGCTGCCGGCCGGCCGCCTGCGCGAGAGCCGCGCCGGGGCGGGGAGGGCCAATGTAGTCATCGTTACAAAATGCCTTTCCGACTTGCCGGAAACCGCCCGCGCCGAAGCCGAGCGCCAGGTGAGGCGCTACGCCCATCCCGGCGTGCCGGTACTGTTTTCGGGCTATGAATATGCTCCGCCGCAGCCACTGCCCGCCGCTGATGAAGCAGTATTATTAGTAGCCGGGCCAACTCCCGGCGCAACCCCGGCGCTGCTGCTCACCGGCATAGCCCAGCCCGGGCCGCTGCGCGGGTATCTCACGGAAAAGGGCTACCAAATTCACTTCCACGCCGAATTTCCCGACCACCACGCCTTCACGGCGGCCGACCTGACGGGGCTGCGTGCGCATTGGCAGCCGGGCTGGCCTATTTTTACCACCGAAAAGGACGCCACGCGCCTGCTCAACCCTGCTTTGCGGGTCGCGTGCGCGGGACTGCCCATCTATACCATTCCGGTGCGGGTGGCGTTTCTGAACGATGACGGTGCAGTGCTGCGCCAACTGCTGCCCCCCGCGCCCCTCGTGGGGAGTTAAATTTTTTGCCGAATCTGCCGGGCCTTTTGCGACGCCCGGCCCATCCAGGTTTCCATTTGAAGGCTTCCAGCTTTGCTGTTTTTCTGAATTGTGTGGCGCGCCGAACCGGTGGTAGGCTGCTGGTGCTGGCGCTGCTGCTGGTCGTTACTGCTGCCCGGGCGCAAGTGGTCGACGACTCGACCAAGGTGCTGTATGGGCCTAAAACCACGCGCGTCATTTACGAAGCCGAGGTGCTGCGCGACTCCACCAGCGGCACGCCCCTCGATACCACGCTCACGCGCTGGCCGCAGGCGCGGTTCTGGTTTCACGACACTACTTTCCAGCAGGATTTGGGCACCGTGGGCTCGGCCTCGCGGCCGCTGCTTTACCAGCCTAATTTGCAGTTGGGGGCGCGTTTCGGGCGCAACGTGTTCGACAAGTACGCCCGCGACCCGCGCACCATTCCCTACTACGACTCCCGCTCGCCGTACTCGTTTTTTCGCTTCATCCAGAGCAGTGCCGGCGAGCAGGTATTTGAGTTGAGCTACAGCCGTAGCCTGAAAAAGAATTTCAGCGTGGGCTTTGCCTACGAGCGCATTGCCTCCAACAAAGTGCTGGCCCCGCTGAACTCGCGCGACGGCCTGGTGGAGCACTCCAATATTCTGATTTTCGGTCGCTACCAGAATGATAACGAGCGGTATCATGTGCTCTTCAACTACACCAACGTCCGCAGCCGGGTACAGGAGCAGGGCGGTATCCGGCCCGTTACCTCGCGCATTAAAACACCTGAAGGCGACAGTACCACGATTGGCGAGGCCAGCCTCACCGACCTTTTCAAATACCGTGAGCAGCAGGTGAACCTCACCAAAGCGGCCAATTACGAGGACCGCGACGCGTTCTACCTCACCCAGACCTACCGGCTGTTGGGGCGCGGCCTTACCGTGTACCACACCTTCGATGCCCTGCGCCAGTACAACAGCTACCTCGATGCGGCCCTGGTGCGCCTTAACCCGGCTCAGGTTACGAGTGCGCGCGTGCTCTACTACCCAGCGCCAGTGCAGCGCAATAGCTTCGCTATTCTCGACCGGGCCGAATACAAGCAGGTGGAAAACACCGTGGGCCTGCTCGGTCGCACCAATGGCGTTGAATACAAGGTGTATGGCCGTGTGCGCGACTACGGCCTGCAAACCAAGTCGCTCGAAATAAATGGCCCGTACAACCTGCCCGTGAACACCGGCCTGCGCCTGCAGTCGGTCGGCAGCAACCCCTACGGCCTGCAGTACTTTGTGGGCGGCACGGCGGCCTTTACCTACCGGCAGGTATACGCGGTGGAAGCCGCCGGCGAGTATAAGTTTTTCGATGAATACTGGCTGCGCGGGGCCGTTCGTACCGGCCCGCTGTCGGGCGAATTTCTGATTAGCTCTTACGCGCCTACCCTCACGCAGCAGCAGTTTGTGGGTAATAACTATATGTGGGACCACCGGCCCGGTACCCCCGGCGAGTTCCGCAATACCACCACCACCCAACTCACCGGTCGCCTGCGCCTGGCACTGCCCGATGCCTTCGGCCTGCGCAGCCAGCGCTTCGAGGCCAGCGTGAGCGGCGTGAACATCGCTAATCTGGTGTATTACGGAACCGATGGACAGCCGGCTCAGATTGCTGCGGCCCGCACGCTGTTCATTGCCAGTGCCCGGCATGAGGCCCGGTTCGGCCGGTTTGGCATCGACAACCAGGCAACTTACACTCGGGGTGGCGATGTGGAGGGCGTACGCATTCCGGCGCTGGTTTCCAACTCGCGGCTGTTCTTCGAAAGCTATATTTTCGGCAAGGCGCTGTTTAGCCAGACCGGGCTGGAGGTGTATTACCAGTCGCGCCTGCGGGCTTTCGACTACAGCCCCAGCACCCAGCAGTTCTATCAGCAGGACCATTTCACCATCCGCAACTATGTGGTGGCTGACCTGTATTTCTCAGCCGATATCAAAACCGTCTCGGTGTTCCTGAAAGTGGCCTACCTCAACCAGGGCGTCCTG
>JALYUI010000511.1 GCA_030853845.1 Bacteroidota bacterium
CCCCTCCGCCCGCGCCGCCCGGCTCTACTGTCGCCGCTTCTCACTTCCGAATCAATCCCAAAAAGTCCCACGCATGAAAAGACTACTATGCCTCGTCCTGCTAAGCTGGCTCGCTATCGGTGCCGGCCACGGCCAGGCCATTTCGCCCTACCTCGCCGGCCAGAATGCCTGGCTGCCCACGGCCCTGGGCACGACGAACTACGGCGGTCTGCTCGACCGGCTCTGGCCGGTGGTGAAGCAATCGAAGGTGAAGATGATTCGCATCGGCGGCAATGGCGCAAACACCAACCTGATAACCAACGCGCAATACATCGCCCTGATTGACTCCATTCGCCGCATTGGGGCCGAGCCCATGGTGCAGGTATCAGAAGGCCGGGGCCGGTTCACGGCGACGCAGGCGGCGCAGGTGGTGAACCATGTGAACATCACGATGGGCCGTAATGTGAAGTACTGGATTATCGGCAACGAGCCCGATTTGAACAACGCCTCGCAGCCCAACCCGGTGAGCATTGCGGGCGTGGAAACCTACATCAAAACCTTCGCCACGGCCATGAAAGCCGTGGACCCCAGCATCCTGATTGTAGGCCCCGAAAACGCCGGTTACAACGCCTACTACCCCGCCCTGCTGGGAGGTGCCAACGACGTGACGGGCACCGATGCCAACGGCCGCTACTACCTCGACATCATTTCCTTCCATACCTACCCCTTTTCGGGCAACCAGACGCGGGCCCAGGTGGTGGCCGCCGGCCAGAACGTGGCCAATACCGTGACCAACCTGCTGGGCCTGATGGCCACGGCCAACACCAAAAATAACCGCACCGGTGCCAACGCCCTGCGCTGGGCCCTCACCGAATTCAACCTGGACTACGCCAACCCGGCCGTGAACACGGTGGAAGGCCTGGGCGCGCACTCGTTCATCAACGGCCAGTTTTGGGCCGAGGTGTTTGGCGTGGGCATGAAGTACGAGGCCGTATCGATGCAGCCCTGGTGCATTCAGGAGAGCAACGGCTCCCGCATTGTGAGCGACAAGGGCTACCTCGATGGCGGCACAGTGGCTACCATCAAGCCGCGCTCGGCCTACTGGCACGAGATGCTGGTGTCGGAAAACATGCACGGCACCAACCTCAATGCCACCGACAACCAGACCCTGGTGAAGGAAGTCTGCAGCCAGGACAACGGCACGACAGCCGTGATGATACTGAACGAAAGCGACGTGACGGACTACGATTTCACGGTGCAATTGAACACGGCCACGGTGCCGGGTACGAATGCGCTCAAAATCAACGTGCCGGCCAATATCAACGCCGCATACAACGACAGAATCACGGCGCAGTCGACGCTGGTGCTGCTGTTTGACGCGCAGGGTGCGCTGACCCGCAAGATTGTGTATTCGCTGCAGCACGCCCAGGGCGCGCTGCCCCCAACCTACCTGCGGCCCGGCCAAACGTTGACGCTGGCGGATTTTTCGGCCGATAAAATCGTCACCTGCTTAGCCCCCGATGCGGTGACGTACACGGCTGCGGTGGTGGGCAGCTACACCTCCCTCACCTGGGATTTCGGGGCGGGTGCCACGCCGGCCACGGCCAGCGGTAAAGGGCCCTTTGCCGTCACCTACACCACGGCCGGCCCCAAAAACGTGAGCCTGACGCTGGTGAACCCCGACACGACCATCGTGGTGAATAAGCCGGCCTACGTGCAGGTGAATCCCTGCCAGCGCACGCCCTACAACGGCACGCCGGCCCTGATTCCGGGTGTGGTGCGGGCCGTGGAATACGACTTCGGCGGCGAGGGCGTGGCTTACCACGACAACGAACCGGAAAACCGCGGCGCCACCGCCGACCCCACCGCCCCGCGGCCCAACGAGGGCGTCGATACCCAGAAAGGCGATGGCGGCTACGGCAACGTCGGCTACTCGGCCAGCGGCGAATGGCTGAAATACACCGTCAACATCCAGACCAGCGGCTACTACAGCATCGCGTTTCGGGTATCGACGCCGGCTACTTCGACGGGCTCGATGCGGCTGAGCGTGAACGACGTGGACAAAACCGGCGTGCTGGCCATTCCCGCCACGGGCAGCTACAATACCTACCAGAGCGTCGTCGTCAACAACGTGTACCTGGATGCTTCGCCGAACGCCACGCTGAAGTTTGACCTGGTCACGAGCAGCTTCAACATCTCCAGAATCACGTTTACGGCCATGCCGCCGCCGCCCATTGTGGTGAACCGCGTGTACAACGGCTCGAACGACGCGGTGGGCACCAGCGACGCCGTGGAGCTGCTGGTAGTACAGGACCACCTCGACATGCGCGGCATGATTGTGAAGGATTTCGACGCCAGCAGCACCACCGATGCCGGCGGCAAATACCAGTTCAACAACACCCCGTTTTGGGCCGATATGCGCAGCGGCACCACCGTGGTGCTGCGCCAGCTGGCCGGCCCCGCCGGCTACGTACCCGACTACGATGCCTCGGACTTTACCCTGGATATGCTGCTCGGCAGCAGCACCTACCTCACCAGCACTTCCACCAACTTCAACATCACACAATACGAAATGGTGATGATTAAGGAGGCGGGTTCGGGCACGGCGGGCGTGGCCGGGGCCATCCACACGTTTGCCACCCGGCTGGGGCTGGGCGGCTCGGTGGCGGCGGGCACTTCGCCGCTCTACCAGTCGGTGCCGGGCTACAAAATGACCTCGCCCGATGCCGAAGCCGGCGGCGCGCCCAGCTCGTTTCATTACCCACTGAACCCCACCCAGACCATTGCCGACTACAACGGCGCCGGCAAAGCTGCCATTTCCCAGAGCCCGAATCCCAACTGGGGCTACGGTTTCGGCACGCCCAACATCACCTACATCCAGTCCCTGCGCCGCGCCGTGACGGGCCCCGACCTGGTGGTAACCAACGGCCAGCGCATGCCCGCCGGCGGCAGCTACAACAGCATCACGGTGCAGAGCGGCGGCACCCTCATCCCGCAGCTCAACACCACCGTCGCCACTACCGTGCGGGTGCTCTCGGGCGGCACGCTCGTCACCAACTGCGACGTGATGGGCGGCGCGGGCAGCTTCGAGCTGCAAGCCGAGGCCGAGCTGCAAATCTGCGACCCGGCCGGTATTGCGGCCAGTGGCAGCACTGGTGCTATTCAGCTGGCTACGCGCAGCTTCTCAGTCGATGGCCTCTATACTTACAACGGCACAGCCGCCCAGATGACGGGGGCGGGCCTGCCCGCCCAGGTGCGCAGCCTCACGGTGAATAACGCCACTGGCCTCACCTTAAGCCAACCGTTGAGCGTAGCCCAGGTGGCCCGTTTGCAAAGCGGCAATCTGGCCACCGGCGGCCAGGCGTTCACGCTGCTTTCCACGGCTGATGGCACGGCGCTGGTCGACAATACCGGCGGCGTTATTACCGGCAACGGCACCATGCAGCGCGCCGTCACCAGCGCCGTGACGGGGCCGGCCTACCGCCACTTCAGTTCGCCGGTAGCCGGGGCTACGTTCGGCAGTCTGGCCACGACGGGCTTCAATCCGACGTTCAATTCGGCCTACAACACCAGCGCCACGCCCAGCGCGGTATCGCCCTTCCCCACCGTGTTTGGGTACGATGAAAGCCGTATTGCCACGGCGACTTCCAATTACGCGGCCTTTGATAAAGGCTGGTTTTCGCCTACCGATGCCACCGAAGCCATGCAGCCCACGCGCGGCTACACCGTGAATACCCCCGCCACCGCCACGCCCGTGGCCTTCACCGGCACCTTCAACAACGCCGCCCAGAATTCAGGCGCGCTAAGCCGCAGCACCAATATCGACGCCGGCTGGCAGCTGCTGGGCAACCCTTACCCTAGCCCACTCGACTGGAGCACCGTGGCCGCCGCCCAGCGCCCCGGTATGGACGCCGCCATGTACGTGTACCAGAGCACCGGCCAGTACGCCGGCACCTACCGCACCTACGCCAACGGAGTGGGCAACTCGCCGCTGGTGGTGGCCGGCTCGGGCTACTTTGCCCGCGTGAGTGCCACCGGCACGCCCGGCGCGGTGAACCTGACCAACGCCAACCGCATCACCACCTTCGACCCACAGCCCACTTTCGGGCGCGGCACCACCAATACCCGGCCGCTGCTGCGCCTCATGCTGAATGGTACTAGCCTACAGGACGACGCTTACGTGTACTTCGAGCAAGGTGCTACGGCTGGAGTTGATGCCGAATTTGATGCCACCAAGCTACCAAATGCCACCGGCCTGGACCTGACCACCCTGGCTGGCCCCGCGTCATTGGCTATCAATGCCCTGGCGCCGCTCGGCACCACCGACGTTATAGTACCACTCAATCTGCGCATGCCGCAAACCGGCACTTTTGCCCTCACAGTGGCAGCGTTGAGCAATTTCAATGCGGTGCAAGTGTATCTGCGCGATGCGCTGACCGGAACGCAGCAACTGCTTGCGGCGGGCAGCAGCTATTCGTTCACGTTGGGCACGCTGGCGGGCGGCAACGGCCGTTTCAGCCTCGTGTTCCGCCCGGTCACCGCCACGGCAACGCGGGCGGAGCTGACCGCCGAGGCCGTGAGTTTGTACCCCAATCCGACGCACGCCCAATTCACGCTGCTGCTGCCGCCACTGGCGGGCCAGCACGCGGTGCGCGCCACCTTGCTGAACGCCCTAGGGCAGGCCGTGCAGGCCCGCACCATTGGCCTGAACGCGGCCGGGGCTACCGCCGAATTCCACACCTCGGGCCTGGCTGCGGGCGTGTACACCCTGCGCCTACAGGCCGATAATCAGGTGCTGACCAAGCGCGTGGTTATCGAATAGCTATTGGTAAGCATCGCCCGGCCGGTGAAAACTGGCCGGGCGATGCTATTCTTTATGTAAAATTTTGACCGGTTAGGTAGTGTATGAAAAACGTGTTGAAAGCACTCATTGGGAAGAACAATACTTGCCTTCTCTACTACCACAATAGAAATACGATAATAGCCATCATGCTTTTAACAACTGCATGGGGCATTGTTTCATGTAAAACCAGTAATTCACCCACAGCATCAACAAAAATGATTGTACCAGATTGGGCACTGCCAAGTTCCTCCACGCATAAGCAGGTCCCTCCGCCAGCGGATTTTCATCGGGCCACGAAAACATCAAATAAGCACATCGGAATTTTCGATGGTGAGAGCGATATCGGAGCTGCACTGGTGCCCGGGACATCAAGTTTTGACCCTCTTGCCAAAGAATACACCATCAATTCTGCAGGGTATAATATCTGGTACACCCGAGACGAATTCCGCTTTCTGTGGAAGAAAATGTCTGGTGATATATCCCTGGCTGCCGATGTCAAATTCCCGAATGCAGAAGGCTTTTTCGACCGAAAAGCAGTCGTCATTATCCGGCAAAACCTTGAGGACGATGCGGAAGAAGTTATGGTAGCCCGTCACGGCGCGGGCCTGCTGCACTTAGCCTGGCGGCCCGAAAAAAACAAAACGATGCTGCAAATGAAAGTCCCGGAGAAAAGCGCGATGCGAATTGGGATAGAAAAACGAGGCGAAAGCTACGCAATGTTCATTAGCCTGAATGGCGAGCCGATGCACCAGTTGGGAGACCCAATTAAACTCCCTTTTAAAGAGCCTTTTTACGTTGGCATCGGCTTCTGCTCTCACATTCCGGACAAAGTAGATACGGCCATCCTCTCTAATGTAGTATTGGAAAACGTTGCCGGGAAACTGTAATAAATAGCAGATTTTCACAGCTTTTCTTGTTCATGTTAGCTCACGCGATTCCCCATGAGATTTTATTTAATCCGCTTTCTGCTCGCCTCTATCTTTTTTACCCAGGCATGTACCGCAACTAAACCGGTAAGCGGAAGCAAAGCCGCTGCCAGCACGAAAAAGGCGATGCTGAAAGCGCTGGAGTGGCAGGAAGCTCATCCCATCGTCGAAAAGTCACCCAAAGACTGGACCAATGGCGCCTACTATACCGGGGTTGCCAAAGCGCATGCCGCCACCCGCGACGCGGAGTATTTGAAAGCCCTGGAAGGAATGGCCAAGACGAATGATTGGCAAACCTATATCCGCATAAATAGTGCAGATGATGTGGCAATTAGCTACGCCTATCTCTATCTGGCATCTATCGGCGACAAAGACGCAAATATTAAACCCACCGAAGAATTCATAAAAAAGCATCTGGCTTATCAAGCAGAGCAGAAGCGCAATAAGCCGTTGTGGTGGTGGTGCGATGCCCTTTTTATGGCCCCACCGGTTTTCACGGTGCTTGCCAAAAGAAACAATGATTCCACGCTGCTGGACGAGATGTACCACCATTACAAGGAAACCTACGACTTGCTCTACGATAAAGAGGAACATCTTTTTGCCAGAGACGACCGGTTTCTATGGACGGGTGCCAGCACGGATAAAAAAGAGAAAAACGGCAAAAAAATATTCTGGTCCCGTGGCAATGGCTGGGTTTTAGGCGGCTTGGCTTTAATCCTGCAAGACATGCCGAAAAGCTACGCTCACCGTCCTTTCTTCGAACAGCTTTTTAAAGAAATGGCGACCAAGGTAAAAACCCTGCAACAGCCTGACGGCATGTGGACTACCAGCCTGCTCTCCCCCGAGTCTTACGACCATACGGAAACCAGTGGCAGCGGATTTTTCACGTTCGGCATTGCCTGGGGAATCAATAGCGGCTTGTTAAATCCCGCAGATTTCAAGCCAGTAGTAACCAAAGCATGGCCGGCTTTATTGAAAATGCAAAAAGCTGACGGCATGGTTGGCTTCGTGCAAAACATCGGCTTCGACCCGCGCCCGGCCACTGCCGAAAGCTGGCAAAACTATGGTACTGGGGCATTTTTGCTTGCTGGCAGCGAAGTTTTAAAAATGAAATAAGTTGTGAGACAGCAAAAATTTATGGACAAGAATTACATTCTCCTGGCCGTTTTACTGTTTGCTGGTTTCCCGGCTTTTTCTCAGGAATGGAGAAGCGCCCTATATCCTCAAAATTGGAAACCAGGAATGCAGGATAGCGCGGGGAGATTCCTCCACGATTTCTCGTATGCCGGATACCACCGGGGTGAGCAAGTAATTCCGGATGTAAAAAGAAATATAGTTGACGTTACTAAAGCACCTTATTTAGTCGATAACACTGGCAAAGAGGACGTCACCGCATCCATCCAAAAAGCATTGAATGAGGTAGGCCAGCACGGCGGTGGGGTAGTTTATTTGCCAGCGGGGAAATATAAGATTGATGTTTCTGCGGCTAAAGGCAACCCCCTGAAAATAAGCTACAGCAACGTAGTGTTGAGGGGAGCAGGCACCGACAAGACGTTCGTATTTAACGACAATGCCAGTGTGCGGAATACTTCCATCATCCAGGCAAAACCCCTTTCGGGCGGAAATTGGATGAGCCCCGAAAGCAAAACCATCAGTATAACGGCGGATTTGCTTTTGCCTACGCAGACAATCCCGGTTTCATCGGTCCAGAATTTCAAGGTGGGCGACTGGGTGGTGTTACGAACCGATGTGACGAAGGAATTTATCAC
>JALYUI010000526.1 GCA_030853845.1 Bacteroidota bacterium
GCGTAGGTGCGGCCGTAGTAGCTGATGCCCACTTCGTAGATGCGCACGTCCTTTACGCGGGCTACTTTGGCCGTTACCTCGGGCTCGAAGCCAAAGCGGTTTTCCACCAGCGTCAGGCCCTGAATGATGTCGCGCCGGAACAGCTTGTAGCAGGTTTCCATGTCGGTCAGGTTCAGGTCCGTCACCATGTTCGAGAAGAAGGTGAGCATTTTGTTGCCGATGCTGTGCCAGAAGAACAGGATGCGGTGCGGGTTGCCACCCAGAAAGCGTGAGCCAAACACCACGTCGGCAAAGCCCTTGATAATGGGCTTGATGAGCAGGTTATACTCCTCAGGGTCGTATTCCAGGTCGGCATCCTGAATGATGACGTAGTCGCCAGCGGCTTCGCGGATGCCCGTGTGCAGGGCCGCGCCCTTGCCCTGATTCACGGTGTGCTCCAGCAGGCGCAGGCCCATTTCAGGGTAGCGCGCGGCATAGGCCCGGATGGTATCGGCCGAGGCATCGGTCGAGCAGTCGTTGACGAGAATAATTTCCTTCCGGATATTGTTCACCAGCACCAGCTCGCGCAGCAAATCCAGAATCTGGTGAATGGTGCGGGCTTCGTTATAGACCGGAATAACGATGGAAAGCGTGTCGAATTTTACCACGGGCGGAGCGCTGGAAACGGCGGATAAGCGACAAAGATAAGCGCCCGGTCGGGCACCCCATCGCGGCCAGCCGCTATGCCTCCCCGCTCACTGTGCGGGGCATGCCCCGCTTTTTTATCCGCGCCTCCATGGTTTTGGGGTTGGTTGGGGTGGTCTAGTGGTCTAGGGCGTGAGGACATTAAGAAATCCGCTATATGTTTACCGCTTAGTTGCTTTTCAGTATGCGCCGTCACGAAATTTCTGATGCTACTTGGGCTCTGGTCGCCCCGCACCTCTCCGGCAAGGCCGCCGATGGCGGGGCGACGGCCGTCGACAACCGGCTATTCTTCAAAGCCGTGGTGTGGATAATGCGCACCGGTTGCCCGTGGGTCGACCTGCCCGAACGCTTCGGCAAGTCCGATACGGCCCGCAAACGCTTCCGCCGACTGGCCGAAAAAGGCGTGTGGCACCGCCTCTTCCAGGCCGTCCAAGCACCGGAACTGGACTGGGTGATGCTCGACTCGACCGTCGTGCGGGCGCACCAGCACGCGGCGGGCCAAAAAAAAGCGACGCCCGCACCGAGTGCCTGGGCCGCAGCCGGGGCGGAATGAGCACCAAAATCCACGCCTGCGTCGAGTCGCTGGGCAACGCGGTGCGCCTGCTCGCCACCCCTGGCCAAGCCGGCGACAGCCCGCAGGCGCTGCCCCTGCTCGACGGCCTGGCCCCGGGCCAGGTGGTGGCCGACACGGCCTACGACATCGACAAAACCCGCGCCTACTGTGCCCAACGCGGCATCGAAGCCGTCATCCCCAGCCACCCCAACCGAACCCAACCGCTGCCAATGGACAAGAACGCCTACCGCGACCGTCACAAAATCGAACGCTTTTTTGGGCGCTTGAAGCAGTACCGCCGCCTGGCTATCCGCTACGAGAAGACAGTCGTCTCCTTCCTCGCGTCCTGGCATATCGGAGCAGCGCTTGATTGGATTAGATGAATAAATTGTTTTTAATTGTCCTCACGCCCTAGGGCGGTCGGACCGGACCGGTTAAGCGCCGCCGGAAGGCAGCCAGATAGTTTTGGATAAGGACAAGGCTGCCAGGCCGCCGGAGCGTTCTTTTGCTAAAGCCTGGAGGCTATTCCATGAGCAGCCGGGTTACTAGGCCGTCGGACCGCACCACGTACAGCCCGGCGGCCAGGGTCAGCACTGCCGTGCCCTGGGCATCGGCCTGGGTACGGAACGCCACGCGGCCGAGGGCATCCAGCACCTGCACTGCCGCGCCGGGAGCAGCGCCTTGGAGCGTTGCGGCACCAGCGGCCGGGCTGGGAAACACCTGCAGGCGGGGGCCTGCCGACCCGGTGCCGCCCCGCACAGCCAGCCCGGTGGCGTCGGCCAGCTGGCCCAGGAAGTTGTAGCTGATGCCCGGGCCAGCGGCGAGCGTCAGGTTGCCGTAAGTGGACGTCTGCAGGGTCGTGCCTACCGTAAACACCCCGGCACTATTTACGGCTACGCCATAGCTGGCGTCCGTATCCGGCCCGCCGCCGCTGGCGGTCCAGCCGTTGCCGAACGTGGTGCCATTGTCGGTGTACTTGGCCACGAACATATCAAACCCGCCGTATCCGGCCATGGCCGTGCCCCCAATACTAACGTTGCTGCCGCTCTTGAAGAAGCCCGAAACGTAGATGTTGTTGTTGCGAATGGCTAGGCCATTGCCCGCATCTTCTTGGCTGCCGCCCCCGCTGGTGGCCCAGCCATTGGTAAACGTCGAGCCATTGTCGATGTACTTGGCCAGGAACATGTCACCTCCCCCACGCCCCGTAAGCAATACGCCGGCGAGGCGGGCGTTGTTGCTGGTTCCGAAGGTGCCGGTGATGTACATGCTGTTGCCGCTCACTGCTATGCCGCGCCCGAAGTCATCGCTGCTGCCGCCCCCGCTGGTAGCCCAGCCGTTGCTGGCGCTGCTGCCGTTATCGACGTACTTGGCCACGAATACGTTGGTGCCCCCGGTCATGGGCAGGGCGGTGCCAGCAACGGTGGCACCATCATCATAGTAGCCGGTGATGTACACGTTGCTGCCGTTGACGGCCACCCCGTAGGCGACGTCGGGAAGGACGCCGCCGCCGCTTACTGCCCAGCCGTTGCTGACCGTAGCCCCATTGTCGATGTACTTGGCCAGGAAAGCATCGGAGTGGCCGGCCCCGGGCAGCGCCGTGCCGGCTACGGTGGCATTCGCCCCAGCGTAGCCGGCTACATACACCGAGCTGCCGTTGATGGCCACCCCCATAGCTCCGTCGTCGAGGCTGCTGCCGGCCGAAGTGGCCCAGCCGTTGCTGACCGTGGAGCCGTTGTCGAAGTATTTGGCAACGAATGCGTCCTGGAGGCCCTGGCCGGTAAGCGGGGTACCGGCAATGATGGCCGAGCCCGCGCTGTGGAACAAGCCCGTGACATACACGTTCAGGCCACTGACAGCCACAGCGTAGGCATAGTCCTCGCCGGTTCCGCCGCCCCGCACGGCCCACGCCCAAGTATTGGTATTAGTACTCCACTTAGCCAGGAACATATCTGGCGAACCTTGGCTGCTGGGCAGGCTACTGAGGGTGGTGGTGCCGAAGCTCACGGTGCCGCTGAATGAGCCGGCGACGTACACGTTGCCGCTGTTGTCGGTGGCCGTGGCATTTGCTGTGGAGCTACCACTGGATGGTCCCCCGGTCATGGCTCGCTACCAGGTCTGGGCCTGCCCGGCAGCGGGCACCAGCAGCAGGCCGATGCTGAGCAGGCTGCCCACGCCTATCCCTGCCGGGCTCTTAGAGAAAAAATGTTTCATAAGTGTACGTTGCGAAAGGGGAGAAGTCGTCGGCCGGCTTCGGTTGTATGGGATTTCCCAGGCAAGATAAGCGCCTGCTGATATACTGCTGCTGTTAGCAAGAGGCCCGCACGGTGGGGACCCGGTGGAGGAGCCCTGCGGCTGGGTCTACAGGAAACCTGGTTTGTCATCGACACGGTGTTCAGCACTACCGACTCTTCACAGTTTACACTTAGAGCGGATTTCAGGTTAGTGTACGTGATAACCACAATGGTCAAACCAGTTTTTAGCATCCTGCTCGGTTATCCAATCGGTTGCGGCCTTGATAACGCTTTCCAGCGCCTCGCGGGTGCGGGCCTGGGCCGTGCGCAGCCAGGTCTTGAGCTTGCTAAAAGCCCGTTCGATGGGGTTAAAATCGGGCGAGTAGGGCGGCAGATACAGCAGCCGAGCGCCGCGGGCTTCGACGAGTTCGGCCAGGCCGGCCACCTTGTGAGCCGGCAAGTTGTCGAGTACGACCACATCGCCTGGTTCCAATGTGGGCCCGAGTACCTGGCTCAGGTAAGCAGCAAACACCTCCCCGTTGACCGCTCCGCTCACAGTCATGGCCGCTTGCAGCCCGGTTGGGGTCAGGGCCGCCACCAGCGTCACGTTCGGCCCGCCGTGCAGCGGCGTGGCTTGGTGGGCGCGTTGCCCGCCTTCGGCCCGGGCGTAGAGCCGGCAATAAATAAGGTTGGTGCTGGTCTCGTCCACGAACTTAAACCGGGTGAAATCTTCGACTTGCAAGGCCGCTATAAAGGTCTGTCGCAAGGCTATGACGCGCTGGGTGTCGCGTTCGGCGGCGTGGACGCACTTTTTTTTCGCCGCCAGTCCAGCGCCTGCATGGCCCGACAGCACGTCGACTGGCTCACCGCCGGGCCGCCCAGCGCCGCCAGTCAGGTACGCAGTTCCTCGAGCGTGGCATCGGGCTGCTGGCGCAGACAAGCCTGTGGGTGCTAACGGGCCGGGCCATCGAGTTGGGGGGCGGCCCACTACGCGGGGCCAGTGCGGCCAACGCGCCCGTGGTGCGCTGGCGATGCAGCAGCTTTTCCACCAACGAAACCAAAACACTGAACTGAGCCGCCACGGCAGCTAACCGGCTTCCGGGTTGGCCACAGGCCGCCGCTACCCGCTCACGCAAATCAAGACATTACGCTTTCATCTCAAAAAGATACCCATAAATCCGTAAACCATCCTGCAAATTCGCTCTAGGACCGTCAGCATGTGGTTGCGCGACGGCTTCCTCAACGTCTTCAATGGGACAATGGCCGGGGCTAAACTAGTCATTGCCGCCAGCAGCGGCGCTCACGCAGGCACCCGAAGCTGCCTGCGTAAGCGCTGTTACCCACAACCAGCCGGGGACACGAAAAAAAGTTAGTCATGCATAACATTTTTCCTTTGATATCCCAATATATTCTTTGAAATTGCCAGCCTATTCAGGCGATAGCTTTTGCAATATTTTTATCAGGCTGGCCACTTGTTAAAAATCCTGACAAAAATAATGGCCCTGGATAACCAATATTCCATTCATTTCACTCCAATTCCCACGCATGAGAACAACCCTATTCCTTTCCGGCCTTGCGCTGGTTACCGCCGCTACTGCCCAGGCGCAGGCGCTGCCCGACCGCTACCGCAGCGACATCACCAGCGCCGTGACTACGACTACCGGCGTGGCGTTCAGCACCAACATTCCCCAGGTGAGTACCACCAACGTGCTCGGATTTCAGCTCGCCAATGAGCAGACTTACGGGGCGGTGCACACCACCCTGCGGATGGACATCTACCAGCCCCAGGGCGATACCCTCTCCAGGCGGCCGGTGATTATTTTCTGCTTCGGCGGGGGCTTCGTGGACGGCAAGCGCACCGACGCCGACATGGTAGCCCTGGCCCGCTCCTTTGCCCAGCGCGGCTTCGTCACGGCCAGCATCGACTACCGCCTGGGTATGAACCTGACGGACCCCGAAAAGGCCAAGCGCGCCGTGTACCGCGCCCTGCAGGACGGCCGTTCGGCCGTGCGCTTCTTCCGCAACAACGCCCGCACCTACCGCGTCGACCCTAACCAGGTATTTATCTCGGGCCACAGCGCCGGGGCCTTCATCGCCTGCAACAACGCTTACGTCGACCGCGAGGCCGAGCGGCCTGCTTCCACCTTCGCCGTAAATGGCCTGGCCGACCTGGGCACGCTCGATGCCATTGGCGACAACCGCACCGACGCCCAGGGTAAGACCGTGAGTGGCAAGGCCAACGCCGTGCTCAGCTTCGCCGGGGCCGTGGTCGACCCCAACCACATCGAAGGGCCGAACGACGTGCCCGTGGCGCTGTTCGCCAGTACCAACGACCCCGTGGTGCCCTACTACACCGGCAAGCCGTTCGCGTTTCTCGACATCGTGCCCGGTTTCAACCTGCCCGTGGTGTACGGCAGCAGCCCCATCAACGCCCGCGCCAACACCGTGGGCGCGCCACATCTGCTCTACACCTACTACTTCCGTGGGCACGACGTGCACTTCAGCCGGCTCACTTTTCCGCAGTTCATCTACTCCGACATTGCGCCCCGGGGCGGCGACTTCTTCTATAACTACCGCCTTAAGCCCGCCACGGCCACTATCGGCGGCCCGTCCACGGTGTGCGGCAGCGCCCTCACCCAAACCTACAGCGTGGGCAGCAGCTACGGCTACTGCGACTGGCAGGCCACCGGCGGCACCATCGTGGCCCGCAACGCGGCCGCCCACAGCGTGACCGTGGCCTGGAGCGGCAGCGCCACTACCCGCCGCCTCACGGCCACGCCCTACAGCCGCCAATTGGCCCGGGGCCTGCCCGTGAGCCTGACCGTGAGCGTGGGCTGCAGCCGGACCTTGCTGGCCGATAACTCCCTGGCCAACGGCACTGAAGCACCGGCCGCCAGCGCCTTCGCTACCTACCCGAACCCCACCACCGGCATCCTGCACGTACAGCTGGACAGCGAGTTGCGTGGTGCCGCTTCCATCCGCCTGCTCGATAAATTCGGCACCGTGCGCGCCAGCGCCGAGCTGACTGACGCCGCTGCCACGACCGAGCAGTCGCTCGACCTCCGTGCGCTGCCCGCCGGCGTGTACTACGTGCAGGTAACCACCGCCCAGCAAGTGCTGACGCGGCGCGTGGTGAAAGAATAGCACTCGGCTGATGCAACTGGTAGTCGGTAGTTTAGCCGAAGCTGGTTTATTTCACTGATTCATTCGCCGTTGGCCTGGCGTCTGTTTCACGAAAATCTGATTATTTGAAAAGAGCCGATGCGGTGTGCATCGGCTCTTTTTATTTTTCGGCCCCGCTGCCGCTACGCCTCTACGCCCACTGTGCGGCGGATGCCCAGCTTCTTCATGCGGGCCTCCAGGGTTTTGGGGTTGATGTCGAGCAGCACGGCCGCACCCTGGGTGCCGCTCACCCGCCCGCCGGTGCGGCCCAAGGCCAGCAGAATATGGTCGCGCTCCTGCTCCTTTAGCGTCTTCAGCGGCCCGATGGGGGCAAAGGCCATATTGCCGGCCGTTGCGGCGGTAGGTACCGGCGTGGCGGCGAAGCCCGCGAATTCTAAAAAAGCTCCCTGACTCACGATAATGGCTTGTTCGAGCACATGCTCCAACTCGCGGATGTTGCCGGGCCAGCCGTATGCCTGCAACGCGGCCAGGTCGGCGGGGCGCACCTGGTGCATGGGCTTGCCCAGGCGCTTGCTCAGGCGCTGGAGGAAGTGGCGCAGCAGGGGCTCGATGTCGTCGCGGCGCTCGCGCAGGGGGGCCAGCTCAATGGGGAAAACGTTGAGGCGGTAATATAAATCGGCCCGGAAGCGGCCGGCGGCCACTTCGTCGGCCAGTACGCGGTTGGTGGCGGCAATCACGCGCGCATCGGAGTGCAGCACTTTGGTGCCGCCCAGGCGCTCGAACTCGCGCTCCTGGAGCACGCGCAGCAGCTTGGCCTGCAGGTCGAGGGGCAGCTCGCCGATTTCGTCGAGGAAGATGGTGCCGCCGTTGGCCAGCTCGAACTTGCCCACCCGGCGCTCTACGGCCCCGGTGAAAGCGCCTTTTTCGTGGCCAAACAGCTCACTCTCAATCAGGCTGGCGGGCAGGGCAGCGCAGTTGAGCTTGATGAGCGGCCGGGCGTGCCGGGGCGAAGCATTGTGCAGCTCACGGGCCACCAGCTCCTTGCCGGTACCGGTTTCGCCCGATATCAGCACCGTGGTATCGGTGGGGGCCACCAGGCCAATGCGGCGCTCGACCAGCTGCAAAGCCGGGCTGCTGCCGATGAAGGCCCCGGCATCGGCCCCGAACCGGGCCGAGGTATTGATTTCATCGACCAGGTAAGTGCGCTCCTGCTCCACTTGGGACTTCAGCTCCTCAATCTGCTCGAAGGCGAAGAGGTTTTCCAGCGCCAGCGCAATCTGCGGGGTGAGGGCTACTACCGTGGCCAGGTCTTCGGGGTGGAAGCCGCTGGGGCTGGGGGAAGCCAGGATGAGCACGGCCGCGCCATCGGCCCGCTGCCAGATGGGGGCGATGAGCATGGCGCGCGTGCCGTAGTCGTCGTACACACGGCGCATGAGCGGGTAGCGCCGGGCCAAGTCGCGAAACTCGTCGGCGGCGTACAGGCCGGGCACCTCCAGCAGCTCATTCATCTGCTGGTACATGGTGGCGGTATCGAGCTGGCCGAGGCCGTGGCGGCGCAGCGGGTCGAGGGCCAGCAGGGCACCCTGGCGGTTCTGCTCATCGTGCGAGAACTCGGCGAAACCTTCGAAGGGCTCCTGCCGCCCGGCCCGCTGCACCCGGATGCCGAAATAATCGAACGGCACCACCTGGCGCAGCCCCTCGGCCACGGCCCTGAACAGCGGCTCGCGCTGCTTGATGCTGAGCAGGGCGTTGGTGATGTTGAGCTGCAAGGTGCGCTCCTGCTCGCGGCGGGCTACTTCCTCGTAGGCGAGGGTGTTGGCCACGGCCACGGCAATGAGCGAGCCCAGCTTGCCCAGTAGCTTTTCGTCGGCGGGCGTGAGGTTGGGGGTGCGGCGCGAGGCCAGCGTGAGAAAGCCCGTGAGACGGCCGCCGATGTGCAGCGGCACGGCCGTGAGGTGCGTCACGCCCATCTTCTCATACTTGTTGAAGAGGACGTAATTGGGGTATTCGGCCATGTACTGCCGGGGCGTGAGCTGCTGCACGCGCGGGTCGGCCACTAGCTTTTCGAGGGGCGAGCCGGCAATGGGAGTGAACTGTTCCATGCCCGCCGGGATGGGCGGCATTTCCTCGGCTCCGAAGTAGTCGCGCAGAAATAAGCGCTTGTTGAGCAGCTCTTTATCGAACACGTTGATGCCGATGAAGTCGAACGGAAAAATCAGCCGCAGCTTCGTCGTCACGACTTTGAACAGCTGGTCCTTGTCGCGAATGGTGGCGATGGCCTCGTTGAGATGCAGCAGCAGCGTTTCGTCCTGGTCAGGCATGGGGCGGAGGTGGGGCTTTGGCAGGAGGCTGCCTGGCGGTCAGATTGAACGGGAGGCCCCGAACGTCATTCCTGAAATAGCAGGAGAGCAAAATGAGTAATTCCTGTTATTTAAGGAAGACTATTAGCGTCCGCTTATGTTTGCAAGAGATTAAAAATAGATTAAAATATTTTATAAATCATTAAATAACAGTAATTTATAATGAGTTCGGATACCTCCGCCATAGCCTATGGCACGGCAATGGGTTAGCCGGGGCATTCCCATTGCCAATCCGGTTTATGTTTTCCAACTCCTCTCTATTAACCGTTGCCGGGCTGACCTTGCTGGGCAGCACCCTGCTAACCCGGCCGGCCCTGGCGCAAAACCAGCCCGGCGTGCCGGCTTCGGCACAAGCCATTGGGCTGGCCAGCGACTCTCTTACCCTCGGTGCCACGCTGCAAGCGGTGCTCGACGCGAACCCCGGCATCGCCAACCTCACCGAGTTGGCCAACGCGGCAGGCAGCCGCCTTAGTCAGTCGCAGTCCGGCTTCCTGCCCCAGATTACCGGCACGGCAGCGTACACGCGCCTCGACCCGGTATCGAAGGTGGCGCTTGGCAGCGGGCCGGAATTTTCTTTCGTGCCCAACAACAACTTCGACGCGCACATCACGGCCCAGTACGAGCTGTACGACTTCGGCAAACGGGCGGCCTCGACGGAGGTGACGCGCTCGCAAGTGGCAACGGCGCAGGACAACATTGTAGTGGCCCGGCGCGACCTGGCTTTCAATGCGGCGCAGGTGTACTATAACATCCTGTTTATGCGCGAGAGCATCCGGGTACAGGACCAGCAGATTGCCTCGCTGCAGGCCCACCGCAACGAAATGCAGAAGCGCGTGGAGGGCGGCGTGAGCACCCGCTTCGACGTGACGACTACCGACGTGCGCATTACCCAGGCCCAGAATACCAAGCTCGACCTGCAAAACCAGCTGCGCAACCAGCAGGTGCAACTAGCCCGCCTGCTGCACAAGCCCGCCCAGGCCGATATTCCGGTGAAAGGCCGCCTCAGCTACGACCCCCAGCCCGTGGACATTGAGGCCGAAGTAACCAAAGCCAGCAACAACCGCCCCGAGGTGAAACTGGCCCGCGACGCCGAAACCACCGCTTCCCTCCAAGCGCGCCTCATCGAGAAAAGCTTCAAGCCGGTTCTGGGCGCCGGAGTGCAGGCCGGTGGCAAAAACGGCTACATCCTGCCGGGCGTTTCCATCAGCGAAATTCGCTTCAATACCGTGGGCGTAGTGCAGCTGTCGGTGCCGATTTACGACGGCAACAAGAACAAGAAGCAGCGCGTGGAAGCCGAAGCCAACGCCCGCGCCGCCGTGGCCCGCACCGCCGACACCCAGGAGCAAATCCGCGCCGACGTGCGTCAAGCGGCTAACAACATGGATTTCAGCCAGGCTCGCCACGAAAACGCGCAGCAACAAGTTGCCCAGGCCACCCTGGCCCTCGGCAAAGCCCGCGACCGCTACCGCTACGGTGTGGGCCAAAACCTCGACGTGCTCGACGCCGAAACCCAGCTCGCCCAGGCCCGCCTGGCCCTGGCGCAGGCCGTGTACAGCTACACCCTGGGCCAGTTCCAGCTGCGCCGCGCCACCGGCGAGCAGATTTGGCAATAAGTATTTAATGGTTAATGATTAACGGTTAGTGGTTAATTCGTTTATCTGCGCTTATCCCAACCGTCCAAACATTTATTAATCATTAACCACTAATCATTAACCACTAAAGATGACCATCCTCTGTCCGCTCGATTTCTCGGCTGCCTCGGCCGGCCTGGTGGCCTACGCGGCAGCTCTGGCCGTGGCGTACGGGGCCGAGCTGCGGCTGCTGCACGTGTGCGAGCCGCAGGAAGACCCCACTGGTCGGCAGCCCGATGCGCAGGTGTTTGCCCCCTGTAGCGGCCGCATGCAGGCCCTGCGCGCTGCCGCCGAAGCAGCCGGCGTGGCCCACGTGCACACTGGCATGGTGCGCGGCGAGGCGGCTCCGGAAATTGTGGCCGAAGCTAGCCGCCAACAGGCTGACTTAATTGTTATTGGCGCGCACGGCCAAACCGGCCTCACCCGATTCTTGATGGGAACCACCGCCGAAATTGTCCTCCGCACCGCCCGCTGCGCTACCCTACTGGTGCGCGCACCTTTACTAAATGAGGAATGAAGAATGAGGAATGAAGAATTGGCTTAGCCAACGTTTCAATGCCTCTCCTGCTTACTCATCTCCCAATTAATTCTTCATTCCTAATTCTTCATTCTTAATTCTAAAATTAAGATGGCTCAGACCCAAACCGCTCCCGACACCCAAAACGCCCCCGCTCCCTATCCGCACGCGGCTTCGACCGAAGACCAGCCGATGGAGGAGCCCAAGAAGCGTAATCCCCTTGTGCTCATTGTGCTGGTGCTAGTGCTGCTGGCTGGCGGCTACTATGGCTACACCCGATACCAGTTCGCCAAAGCCCACGAAAGCACCGACGATGCCCAGGTGGAAGGCGACATTTACCCGGTGCTGCCCCGCGTGGGCGGCCCCGTGCTGGAAGTGAAGGTGGACGACAACCAGGTCGTGAAAAAGGGCGACGTGCTCGTGACCCTCGACCAGGCCGACTACCAGCAGCGCATCAACGCTGCTGAGGCCGCCCTCGCCTCGGCCCAGGCCCAGGTAACGGCCGCCCGCGCCGGCGTGGGCACCGCCCAGGCCAACGTGCGCACCGCCCAAACCGGCATCGGCGTGAGCGAGGCCAACCAGGAGCGCCTCCAGAAAGACCTCAAGCGCAGCACCTTCCTGCGCAACCAGGACATTATTCCGCAGAGTGAGTACGATGCCGTGCAGGCCAACCTGAAAGCCACCGCCGCCCAGCGCGCCACCGCCACCGACCAGGTGAGCGTGGCCCGCCAGCAGGTGGCCGCCGCCCAGCAGCAGATTGCCGTGGCCCAGGCCGTAGTGAAACAGCGCCAGGCCGACCTCGACAATGCCAAACTACAACTGACTTATACCACCATCGTCGCGCCCGAAAACGGCGTTATTAGCAAGAAGAACGTGCAGCCCGGCCAGGTGGTGCAGCCCGGCCAGCAGCTGTTCGGCATCGTGGGCAGCGCCCGCACCTGGGTGGTGGCCAACTTCAAGGAAACCCAGCTCGAAGACATGAAAGTAGGCCAGCCCGTGAAGCTCAACGTGGATGCCTACCCGCACGAGGCGTTTATGGGCCACGTCGAGAGCCTCTCGGCCGCCACCGGCGCCCGCTTCGCCCTGCTGCCCCCCGACAACGCCAGCGGCAACTTCGTGAAAGTGACCCAGCGCGTGCCCGTGAAAATCGCGCTCGACAAAGACGACCCCCAGCACCCCCTGCGCGCCGGCATGAGCGTGAACGTGGAGGTAGCGGTAAAATAGGGTAGGAGGGTATGGGGGTGAGAGGGCAGGAGTTTTTAGTTATTTCCCTATTGCTTCCCGCCCTTTTCGTCGCTTGCTTTTTTGAGCTTTTCGCGGGCCGTTTTTTCAGCTTTACCAAGAATGGACATGATGGAACGGGCTTCGGCCAAGAGTTCGTCGAGTTTGCCATCGGGCAGGTGGCTGCCTTCGTCCAGAAGCTCCAGCCATAGCACCGATTCATCGGCTTCTTCCAGGGCAATATGCATCTTGGCGGCGAATTCCTTTTCGGAGCGCGCCCGGCACGCCGCCCGGTAGTTAGCTGCCACCGACGTCCCCGACCGTACCAGCTGCATCCCGGCCGTGCGGCACGATGGGGCACTGGGCAGGCGGTCTACCAGTTTCATAATCCGCAAGGCAAACGCTTTGGTGCGCTGCCGAAACTCCTCGGCAAAGTCAAAATTTGATAGATTATTCGGCATAGGGCGCAGGGAGTAAGCGTTGCCCAAAATAACAACCCCTACCCTCCTACCCCCATACCCTCCTACCCTAACAACATGGAAACCGGATTTAAAAAATGGATTATCGTGGTGACGGTGGTGCTATGCGTACTGCTGGAGCTGATTGATACCAGCATCGTGAACGTGGCCCTGACCCAGATGATGGGCAACCTTTCGGCCACGCAGCAGGAGGTGAGCTGGGTGGTAGCCTCCTACGCCATCGCCAACGTGATTGTGATTCCGATGACCGGCTTTTTGGCCGAGCAGTTCGGGCGCAAAAACTACTTCTTCTTTTCGGTGATTCTGTTCACGCTGGCCTCGATGGCCTGCGGGCAAAGCACTAATTTGTGGGAACTGGTGGCGTTTCGCTTCATCCAGGGCATTGGTGGGGGCGCGCTCATGGCGACCTCGCAGGCCATTCTCATCGATACCTTCCCGCCCAAGCAGCTGCCGCTGGGGCAGGCCCTGTTCGGCATGGGTGTTATCATTGGCCCCACCATTGGCCCCACGCTGGGCGGCTTTATCGTGGATAACTACGACTGGCCCTGGATTTTTTACGTGAACGTGCCCGTGGGCATCATGGCCGCGCTGTTTACCTGGCTGTTCATCCGCGACCCGGAGCGCATCAAAAACGCCATTCCCCGGCCCATCCGCGAAATCGACTGGACGGGCATCGGCCTGCTGATTATGGGCGTAGGCTCACTACAGTTCGTGCTCGAGCAGGGCGAAACCAACGACTGGTTCGACGATTCCACCATCGTGCTGTTCACCGCTTTATCGATTATCGGCGTAGTGGGCTTCATCTGGCGCGAGCTCACCGCCAAGCAGCCCATCGTGGACCTGCGCGTGCTCACCAAGAGCCGCAACCTGGCGGTGGGTGCGTTCCTGTCGTTCGTGCTGGGCTTCGGGTTGTTTGCCTCGGTGTTCGTATTCCCGATTTTCACGCAGCGCATCCTGGGCTTCACGGCCGCCCAAACCGGCCTGATACTGCTACCGGGGGCGCTGGCGTCGGGCTTTATGATGCCCATTATCGGGCGGATGCTGGTGGCGGGCGTGCCCCAGAAAGCCATGATTCCGGTGGGCTTCGCCATCTTCTTCTTCTTCACCTTCTGGATGGCCGCCAAGATTACGCCCACTGCGGGCGAGGCCGATTTCTTCTGGCCACTCATTGTACGGGGTGTGGGCCTGGGGCTCATTTTCCTGCCCATCACCACGATGAGCCTGGCCGGCCTGGCCGGCAAGGATGCCGGGCAGGCGGCCGGCCTCACCGGCATGATTCGCCAGCTGGGCGGCTCGTTTGGGGTGGCCATCGTGGGCACGTACCTGGAGCGCAACATCGCCGCCAACCGCGTGGCGTTGCTGCCCAATATCTCGCTCTACAATCCCGCCACCTTGCAGCGCATTCAGGCGTTCACGCAGAACTTCATCAGCCGGGGCTTCCCGGCCGCGCAGGCCCGGCAGCAGGCCTACGCCGCCCTCGAAGGCATCCTCATGAAGCAGGTGTCCATCATCACCTACGCGCAGGTATTCACCGCCTTGGGCGTGTTCTTCCTGGCTTGCCTGCCGCTGATTTTCCTGGTGAAGCGCAACAAGCCCGGGGCCAAAATGGATTTGAACGCGGCGCACTAACGAGTGATTGAGTGAGGGAGTGACTGAGTGACGTTCCAGGACGATTCATTCGGTCACTCCCTTTTTTGTGTCCGAATTTTATGATGCCGTTTTGCGGGCTTTTGCCAGAATTGACACAATTTCCAGGTACTCGCGTTTGAGGTCGGTTAATCGTTCTTCCGGAACGATTCCGGCTTCACCCAGCAACTCCAGCCATAGCTGGGTTTCATCAGCTTCTTCCACGCAAATACTCAAATTGGCGAAGAATTCGGCCGCTGAACGCCCCCGACAAGCCGCTCGGTAGTTGGCCGCTACGGAGGTGGCACAGCGCAACAGATGTTTACCAATTACTTCCGCTTCCCCGGTCCGTGGCAGCCGCTGGTACAGCCGGATGACGCGCAAAGCCGCCGCTTTCGTCCGATTACGAAATGCCTCGTTCAAAGCGGCTTTTTCCAACGCATCCATCATGGCACAAGAAAAGGGAAAGAAGGGGCGAACAACGAAAAAACCGGACACAAAAAAGAGGGAGTGACCGGGTGAATCGTCCAAGAACGTCACTCAGCCACTCCCTCACTCAGTCACTCCTTCGCTCAGTCACTCGGGTGCTACTGGTACTGAATGTACAGCGGCGAGGGTTTGAGGGCGATAACCTCGCTCGGCGTCATGATGTGGTGGGGCTTGGGGCGGGCATCGTACTCGTAGAACAGCTTGAAGCCGGTGTACTGCACGGGCTCAGCCTTGATGTAGGCGTCGTAGGAGTCCTTTTTCAGGGTGGGGTCGCCGTGGCCGTCCATGTGCATCACCACCTGCACGCGGGGGTCGAGCTTGATGTTTTTGTAGTTGCTCAGCATCTTCCGGGTGAAGCGGTGTACGGTGAGCACCTTGGGGGGCAGGTGGTACTGGCTCACGATGCGGGCCAGGAAGTTGATGGTGAAGTTCACATCTTTGGCATCGAGGGTGCCGATGCGCTGGTTGGGGCGCACGCCGGGCATGGTAGCCAGCGAAAACTCGGGGTCGATGCCCAGGTGAATGTCGGGCTGCTTGAGGTACTGCTCCAGCTTGGGCAGCTCGGCCTGCAGGGTGCTGTGGCCGGGCTGCACGTCCAGAAACAGAATGCAGTGGTGCTCGCGGGCCCAGGAAAGCACCTCGTCGATAGTGGCTTTGGAGTTCATCAGGCGCCACTTGCCGTCTTTGCCGGCGGTGCCCTGCGCGGTGATGGTGACGTTGTGCAAGGCCGGCTGCACCGGGATGCTGGGGTCGGCGGCCTGCCACTCTTTAATGACGCCCTCGAACTTGCGGAACATCTGCTCCTTGGGCTCGCGGCCCAGAATGCCCATGCCCTTCGAGCGGATGTTGCCATAGAACGCCACGATGCGGTGGCCGGGCAGAATAGCGCCCGGCAGCTGCCCGGACTTCTTGGCGATGGAATCGGCCTTGAGCGAGTCGCGGCGCATGGCCTCCATCTTCAGCTTGAGGGTGTCGACGACCGGAGCCGCCGCCTGGGCGGCGGCCACGCTGTCGGTGCCGGCACCGCCTTTCTCGCTCTCGGTGGGATTGGTTTTGCAGGCGGGCGCGGCCAGCACGGCCAGCAAACCCAGGGTGGCGGCAAACGCGCCGGAAGAAACTTTGAACAACACGGATGAAGAGGGGACTAAACGGGCAATAGTAGCCTCAAAGGTAAGGCCTTCCGGCCCGCCGCACGACGCGGAGCCAACTGAAAATCGGGAAAATGCTGTTGCGCCCCACCGAATGACCGAGGCGCATCCGGCCGGGCGCGGGCGACCGGCCGCCAGCCCGTAATTTGCAGGTCGCAAAAAAAATCTACCATGCGTTTATTCGGAATCACCAGCCTGTGGCTGGTTTTGCTGGCCGGCCTCGGCTTCCGGGCCACGGCCCAAACCCAGAGCATCACCATCGACAGCCTGCGCCTGGCGCGCTCGGGCGGCACCTACCTGCCGGCCACGGGGCGGGCCCTGCTCTACACCTCGCAGCTGCAGGCCGGCGCCACCCGGCTGCGGCACTACGTTTTTACCGGGCCGCAGGCCCAGCCCACTCAGCAAACCCAACGCCTGCCCGGCCGCTACGAGATGCTGAGCACCAGCACCAGCCGCCACCACGTGCTCTACCAGCTGCGCCGGCGCGGCTACGACACCCTGCTCACGGTGGTGGTCGACACGCTGGGCCGCGTGGTGGCGCAGCGCCGCGAGCACCGGCCGGGGCTGCTGGCGCGTAGCATCAGCGAGGCCAGTGCGCCGCGCACCGATGGCTTCCTGCAGGGCGATGTGCTCAGCAAAAAAATTGGCCTGGTGCGCTTCCTCGACCCCACGTTGCACGAGCGGTGGCGGCACCGGTTCACGTCCGAAAAAGGCCATTTGCTAATCGATAATGCCATTGCCGACGAAAACTTTGCCTGGCTGCTCATTACCACCAATGCCCGCAGCCGCCTGGCCAGCACCACGGCCTACTGCTTCGAGCTGGCCACCGGCCGGATTACCTGCCGGCTGCCCCTCGACTACCAGAACGAGCGGCGCATTCCGGGCACGGCCGTTATCGGGCCGGGGCACAGCCTGCTGCTGGCGGGCTACGCCTACCCCAATGCCCGTGCCAGCCGCGCCCGCACCGGCCAACTGTTCGTCACGCAGCTGCACCCCGACAGCACCCGCAGCCACGACCACACCGTGGCCGTGAGTCCCGAAGCCGGCCTGCTGAACGCCCAAGGCTCGAAAGTGCTGTGGCAGGCGCTGCTGCCCGAAGCCGACGGCGGCGTGCGTCTGGTGGGCGAAACCTACACCAGCACGTCGGCGGGCGGCAACTTCGCCATCAACGTGCTCACGGGCATTGCCACGCTGGGCCTGTTCCGGCTCGACATGACCACGCTGCACCCGCGCGACGTGCTCACGCTGCGCCTCACGCCCGCCGGGCAGCTCCAGGACCTGCGCGTGCTGCCCCTGCCCGAGGGCGGCGCGCTCACGCTGGGCGGCTACTGGCCGTCGCGGCTCATTGCCACGGTGGCCCAGCAGGCGGGCGTGTTCCGCCTGCGCGGCGTGGCCCCCGACAGCCAGCGCATCGTGCTGCGCACCGACAAGCGCCTGCTCACCATGAACCTGCAATCGGGCCAGGCCACCACCGTGCAGCCCATGCCCACCGACGGCCACCTCGACGTCTGGTTCGTGGAGCCGCGCCAGCTGCTGCTCTACCACACGCAGCGCAGCCCCCAACGCATCAGCGTGGAACGCGTGGCTTATTGAGGACGCTGCAGCGAGCGCCCGGCAGCAGACTGGGGCGGGGCCAGCGCCCCGCGCCAACTCCCTAACGCGCGACCGGCTTCAACGTTACCTCGAACCATGTGGCCGGGTCGGCCAGTGGGTCGGGGGCCTGGGTGGGCAGTGGCGTGGGCGAATACAGGGCGCAC
>JALYUI010000545.1 GCA_030853845.1 Bacteroidota bacterium
CAACCACTCGAGACTGGTTCGCAACCACTCGAGACCGGTTCGCAACCACTGGGAACCGGTTCGCAACCACTCGCGACCGGTTCGCAACCACTCGAGACCGGTTTCGCACCACTCGCGCACAAAAAAGGCCTTCCGATTTCGGAAGGCCTTTTTAGAGAGAAAGTCAGGAGGCTATTTAATTACCTCGAACCAGGTTTTCACGCTGGGGCCGTTGGGCACGGTGAGCAGGTAGAAGTAGTTGCCGGCGGCGATGCCGGGGTCCATGCCCCAGTTGTTTTGGTAGTTGGTGGTTTTGTACACCTCCTTGCCCCAGCGGTTGTAGATGGTGAGCGTGTTGCCGGGGTAGAGCTGCACGTTGTCAATCACGAGCACATCGTTCTTGCCGTCGTTGTTGGGCGTGATGACATTGTAGGCATTGAGCGCGCCGGCAAACGTGACGCCGGTGTCGTTGGAGTTCGAGAGGCGCTCGGCGGCATCGGTGCTGGCGGCCACCACGCGGAAGCGCTGGTTCAGGCCCAGGCCCGAGGCCGGCACGGCGGGGTCGTTGTTGGAAACGAGGAAGCTGGTGGTGTTCGGGTCCACGGTTTTAATCAGGACGGGCGTCCCGTTCTCCAGCTGCCGGTAGATGCGGTATTCCTTCACGCCGAAGCCCACGTAAGCATTCCAGGTGAGGGCCACCGAGCCCTGGTCGCGGCCGCCGGCCCCGGCCGAAGGCGTGGCCACGAGGCGCACCGTCTGGGCCAGGGGCGTCGTGAGCAGCGTGTTGCAGCCGTTGTTCAGCTCCAGCTTGTATTCGTAGGAATTGGCGGAGGCATCGACGGCCGTGTTGTCGGTGAAAGTGGTTGCCGAAGGGGCGACCGTGCCCACCGAAACATACGCCGCGCCCGAGCCGGCCACCCGGCGCGTGATGCGCACCTGGTTGGGCGTGTTGGTGCTGTTGGGCGCGCTCAGGGTGATGATGATGCGGGCGTTGCTGGTGGCATCGACCGAGGCGTTGGCCAGCAGCAGGCCGGGGTTGTCGAAGGTGATGGTGCGGGTGGTGGCCGGGCCGGCGCACAGGTTGGGGCCGGCGCTCACTTCCACCGCGCTGACCATGTAGGGGCCGGGGCCGCTGAAGCGCACCGTGACCTGCGGGCTGGTGCCGCCGGCCGTTACCGCCCCGCCGGTGATGGTCCACTGGTAGGACGCGCCGGGGGTGGGGTTACTGATGGCGTACTGCTGCGGCGTGCTCAGGTCGCAGGCGAAGGCCGAGCCCGAAATGACGGGCGCCGAGGGCAGCGGGGCCACGATAAACTGGGCCGAGTACACCGGGCCGACGCAGCTGCCGGGGGCCGCCGTGGTTTCCTGCACGGTGAGGGTGTAAGTGCCAGGCGCGGGCAGCGTGGTGAGGGTGCGGGTGCTGCCGGTACCGGCCAGGGTAGTGCCCGCCAGCTGGAACAGGTAGCTGGAGCCGGCGAAGCCGCCGGGCAGGCTAAACGTAGCCGGGCCGCTGCCCTGGCACACCCGCGCCGGGGCGGTAATGCTCAGGTTGGTGCGGGGCGAGGGGTTGATGCTTACGAACAGCGTATCGGACACCCCGCGGCAGACGCCGCCGGTGGGGTTGCTGGTTTCGGTGGCCACAATCTTGCCGATGGTGGGCACCGTCACCGGGTTCCAGGCCACCGTCACGGTGTTGCGCACGGTGCTCACCTGCGTGCCGCCAATGATGGTCCAGGAAAACGACGAGCCGTTGGCGAAGCTGCCGCTGGTGTAGGTGTAGGGGCCATCGGCCTGGCACACGGCGCGCGGCAGCGGGGCCACGGCCACAATGTCGCCGGGGCCGGTGGGCTTCACCGTCTGCAGGCGCTGGTTGATGATGACGGGCAGCACGGTGGTATCCGACGAGCAGCCCTGGGCGTTGAGGCGGTACACCTTCACGGCCCCGTTGGCCGTGGCCGTGCCCCAGTCAATGGTGATGTTGGGGGTGCCGTTGCCGCTCACCACCTGGCCACCCACGGCGGCCCACTGGTACACGCTGGCCGCCGGGTTGGGCACCGAGTAGGCCACGCCCGTCACGGTGGGGCACACCGAGGTGGGGCCGACAATGGCTTCCGCCGCCGGGCGCGGGTTGATGATAATCACCACGGCATCGGTGCTCACGCAGCCGTTGGCAGTGGTGGCCGTCAGGGTGTAGGTGCGGGTGATGGGGGCAGCCGTGAGGTTGCTGGCCGTGAGCAGGGGCTGGGCGGCAGTGGCGCTGCTCAGGCCGGTGGCGGGGCTCCAGCTGTAGGTGTAGCCGGGGCGGGCCGGGGTGCCCAGGGTCAGGGTTTTCAGGTCGCAGAGGGCGGCGTCGGGGCCGGCATCGGCTACGGCGGCGGGGTTCACAGTCACGGCCACGGTACCGGTGTTCACGCAGCCGTTGGCCGTGGTGGCCGTCAGGGTGAAGGTGTAGGTAACGGGCGCGTTGGTGGTGTTGGTCTGCGAGAACGTGGGGTTGGCCACCGTGGTGCTGCTCAGGCCGGTGCCGGGGCTCCAGCTGTAAGTATAGCCGGGCACGGCGGGGCCGCCCAAGGCTACGGACAGGCCCGAGCACACCGTCTGGCTGGTGCCAGGCACCGGCACGGCGGCCGGGTACACCGTCACCACGACGGTGTCGCGGGCGAAGCAGCCGTTGGCCGTGGTAGCCAGCAGAATGTACTGCTGGGTGAGGGTGGCGTTAGTCAGGTTGGGCAGGGTCACGGTCGGGGTCAGCACCGCAGCGCTGCTCAGGCCGGTGGTTGGGGTCCAGGCGTAGGTGGTGCCGGCCAGAGCGGTGCCGGTGCCAATCACCACGCCCACGTTGGAGCAGGTGGCCTTGTCGGGGCCGGCCTGGGCCACGGCGGCCGGGTTCACGGTCACCGTGACCGACGAGCTCGCCGTGCAGCCGTTGGCCGTGGTGGCCGTCAGGGTGTAGAGCTGGGTGATGGGCGCGCCGGTCAGGTTGGCCAGCGTCACGGTGGGCGTGGCCGAGGCAGCCGAGCTCAGGCCGGTGGCGGGGGTCCAGGCGT
>JALYUI010000554.1 GCA_030853845.1 Bacteroidota bacterium
ACCTGGTGGCCCTGCAACTGGCCCGCGACCAAACCGACCCCCTGAGCACCCTGGCGGCACTGCTGCGGCCCGGCCTGGCTTTCACGGCCGAACAGCTGAAGTCGTTTCCGCTGACGCAGAAAGAACTGATGGATGCGGCCCAGGCTGAAATGCCCGCGCCCCCGGTGGCCGAAGCCGGCGAAACCGGGCCGGCAGGAGCCCCTAATGGCACGGCGACAACTGGCAAAGGTGGCGCGCTGACCACCTATTGCACCGATAAAACTGCCCAGGCCCGCGAGGGTAAGCTGGACCCAATTGTGGGGCGCGACCGCGAAATCCGGCTCATGGCCGAGATTCTGGGCCGGCGCACCAAGCCTAACGTGCTGCTCATTGGCGAGCCGGGCGTGGGCAAGTCGGCTTTGGTAGAGGGTTTTGCCCAGCAGATTGCCCAGGGACTGGTGCCAGTGCATTTGCGCGAGGTGACGCTTTTCGAGCTGGACCTGGGTACGCTGGTGGCCGGGGCTTCCTACAAAGGAGAGGTAGAAGACCGCATCAAAAAAGTGCTGACGGAAATTAAGCAGTACACCCGCGCCATTTTGTTTATTGATGAAATTCACGTGCTGCTCGACCCCAAGGGCAGCGCCGGCAGCGGCATCGCGCAGCTGCTGAAACCCGAGCTGGCGCGGGGCGAGCTCACGGTAATCGGGGCCACGACCAGCGACGAGTACCGGCAGTACATCGAAAAGGACGAGGCCTTCAACCGCCGCTTCGACATCGTGCGGGTGGAGGAGCCGACCATGGTGGTGGCCGAGCGCATGCTGGAGCGGGTGCTGCCCATTTACGCCACCCACCACGACCTGACGATTGGCGAAGGCACCATTAGCGAGGCCGTGCGCCTGGCCAAGCGCTACCTGAAAGACCGGCAGCTACCCGACTCGGCCATCGACCTGGTGGACCGCACGATGGCCGCCATCCGCATGCTTGATGAGCAGGCCGTGACGGGCCTTACGCAGCTGCAAACCGAGTTTGAGGCGCTGGCTGCCGGGCACTCAGAGATGACCGAGGCCGACTATCTGCGCGAGCTGCGCTGGTTTCTGTACCAAGTGCAGAACCAGGTGAGCCAGCTCTGGCTGAACCAGCTCGAAAACGAGCAGCAGCCCGAAACGCTGGAAACCAGCGCCGAGCTGGAAACCTACCTGCGCGAGATTCTGGGCGCGGTACTGACGCTGGCCGACACAAAGAAAACCAGCGTGGAAAAGCACGACATCGCGGCCATCGTGTCGGGCAAAACCGGTATTCCGCTGGGTAAGCTGCAAAGTAATGAGCGCGAGAAGCTGCTGCGCATGGACCAGATTCTGCAGAAGCGCGTGGTGGGCCAGGAATACGCCGTGACGGCTATGTGCGCGGCTATTCTGGAGTCGCGCTCGGGGCTGACGAAGGCGGGGCAGCCCATCGGCTCGTTCTTTTTGCTGGGTCCCACCGGCACCGGCAAAACCGAGCTGGCGAAGGCCCTGGCCGACTTCTTGTTCAACGACGAGTCGTTTCTTATTCGCTTCGACATGTCGGAGTTCAAGGAGGAACACTCGGCCGCGCTGCTCTACGGCGCGCCTCCCGGCTACGTGGGCTACGAGGAGGGCGGGTTGCTGGTGAATAAAATCCGGGAGAAACCGTATTCAGTGGTGCTTTTCGATGAGATTGAGAAGGCTCACCCGTCGGTGTTCGACATCTTTTTGCAGATTCTGGACGAGGGCCGGCTCAGCGACCGCCTGGGCCGCGAGGGCGACTTCTCCAACGCCGTAATTCTGTTCACGTCCAACATTGGCTCGGAGCAGATTGCCGCCGCCTTCGCCGCCGGTAAGGCCCCCATGCCCATCGACCTGATGGAGGCGATGACGCGCCACTTCCGGCCCGAATTCCTGGCCCGCCTCACCGAAATCGTACCTTTTGCGCCCATCTCGGAGGAGAACGTAGGCCGCATTTTCGACATCCACTTGCGGCCCCTCACCGAGCAGCTGCGGCGGCAGGGCATTACGCTCACGCTCAGCGCCGAGGCCCGGCAGTTCCTGGCCCTGTCGGGCTTCACGCCCAAGTACGGGGCGCGGCCCATCACGGGCGTGATTCGGCAGCAGCTGCGGCGGCCCATTTCGCGGCTCATCATCAGCGGCGAGGCCCGGCCCGGCACCGTACTGGCCCTGGATAAAGCCGAAGGAAACGACACCGTGACGTGGACGACCACGCAAACGGCCCCGGAGCCAGCCCTGGAAACGGTGGCTTCCTTGCCCGATGGCTCAGCCGCCGACGCGGAAGTCCCGGCAGAAGCCTGAGCCACCAGTCCCTATCGCAAAACCCCGTAGTTTTACTGCGGTGCGTTTTTCTACTCTTAACTCCTTCATATAATGGCGTCCTTCCCATGCCGAGCTGGAAATAAGTGGCACCACCTATCCGGTGCGCAGCTGCTCTGTTGAAGTTACCCAGGCCACCAACGAGCGGGGCCGGGTGATTGCCAAGGTGCGTCACGGCCTGGTGCACCTCACGCTGGATGTGCCCGACGACGGGCTGCTGCTGGCTTGGGAGCACCACGGTCCACAAGCCGCTGGCGGGCCACGTCACCTTCTTCGAAACCGGCAGCCGCACGGCCCGCGAAACCCTAGCCTGGGAGGCCGGCGAGTGCGTGGGCTACCACGAAACCTTTGCTGCCGGCAACGCTGGAGCTGGCTCGTTACTCACCTTCAATGGGAATGCGCGCTAATGAAACTAGCGACCCTCCTGGAACTGCACCAGCACCTCGTAGGGCAGGTTCATGGCCGAATGGCCGGCTAGCGTAATCTGTAGCTGCTGCGCGGCGCGCTGCCACTCCGGGGTGCTGAGGCGGCTGGGCTCGGCGGGCGTGAGGCTGACGCGGATGCAGCGCACGAAGCCGGCCGTGGGTGTGGCCCCCGTTTGAAAGCCCTTGGTTACTTCGACCGCCGCCAGATGCTTGCCCAATTCGGTCCAGCAGGCGGCTTTGATGTCGGCCAGCGTGACAAGGCGGTTACGGGCCAGCAGGTTGTGGCGCAGGGCATGCGTGCGCTCTTCAGGGTTTGGCCGCTCGCGGCCGCCGCTGGTGGTGCTCAGCAGTCGTACTTCTTCGAGGTAGTGGCCGTCGAGAATGCGTAGTTGGCTGCCGGCGGCCACCCGGTTGGCCGCTTCCCCATTGCTCGACCAGTATTCGAGGTATACACTGTCGCTCACGTTCTGGGGGCGCAGCAGCAGGTAGGGCACCGGCCGCTCGGCGGCACGGGTACGGTCCAGGCGTTCTTCGAGGCGCGCCAGGTTCTGGTCGAGCTCGCGCAGGGTAGCAGCGATAAAATCAGTGCCGGTGGCCGTGAACGCGCGGCTCTCGTCGCGTAACAGCTCCAGCAACTCGCGCAGCGCCTCACGGCCGGTGCGGGTATCAAAGCGCCCTACCCCGTGCGAGCGCAGCGTGTAGGTGTCGGTGGCCCCGTCTTGCAGGTCGCTGAGGGTGGTGGGCCGGTAGGCCACGTTGCTGAGGCTGTACACGTCGCGTACTGCCAGAAAAGGCTCTTCGCTAACCAACGGAAATAAATTCAGGGCGGGCTGTAGGCGAAACAAGACCCTATGCAAGCGCCGGTTTAGCACCGGGAAGCAGTTGAGGGCACATACCAGCTGCTCGAATGCTTCGGGCGGCAGGGCGTGGGCAAAGCGCACTTCCAGCCAGGTGAGTGGCTGCGTGAGGGCCGTTAGCTCGGTGGCCGGGTCGAACGCCGTGGCCAGCTCGGCGGGGTAAGGGCGGGGTACGTAGGTGGCCAGCGCCCCGGCCGAGCCCGTGAGCTGCACGAAGGCCGGCCCGTAGAGCTCGCGCACCTGCTGCTCGATGCGCCGCAGGAAATCATACTCCCCATTGAGGGCTCCGGTGGCCATGCCGGCGCTGGGGGGCAGCTCGGGCAGCCCTTGGCTGGGCCGCACCTCGGTGCCGCCCAGCAGCCATTGCTCACCGGGCAGAAAGGCGGCATACGCGGCCCGCCGCGGCTCGTTGAGCCAGTCAAAATAAAACGTCAGGTCGCTGAAGTTCACCCCTTCGGCCGGCAGCTCCAGGCCAATCCAGAGACGGCGGTGCTCGGTGGGGGCGGGGGCCTTGGCCTGCGCAACTACCCGCTTCTGGCCGTTGGCCTCCAACTGCCACACGGTAGTATCGGTGGCGAGGCAGCGCACCGTGCCACTAACGAGGCGGGTAGCCTGCAAGGGCGAGAAAAACAGTTCCTGGCCGGCGGCTTGCCGGCCCACAGTGGGCGGCGAAAACACGAATTGCGCGTCGTTGGGCAATATCACCACGGCTTCGCGGGCCCGGGCCTGGGCGATGGCATGCGCCGGGTGCGGCGTGTCCACCACATCGGGGTTTAGCAGCGTGGCCAGCCGCTCCACAAGGCGATACTGCGTGTTGTGCAGCTCCTGGCCAATTTTCTCAAACTCGACGGCGCAGGCCTCGAGCAGTACCTGCACCAGGGGGTCGAAACCGTCGAGGTCGCTCTCGTTATAGCCCCAGAGCTCGGCGGCCTGGCGCGTGAGACGACTTTTGATGCTGGCTTTGCTGAAATCGGTAGCAGCAAAAGTGGGCAAGAGGGAAGGAGGCAGCACGGGAAAGGACCGAAAAGACGTGTAACAATTATTTAATCAATGGAAAGCGGGGCTACGAACAGGCTGGCCTGGAAGGCAAAGGGTTCATCGGTCCGGTGCAGGGCGGCATTGATGGTAACTTCCAAGCGCTTGCGGATGCGCTGGTTCACGTTTTTGAGTTCGAAATCCATGACCGCCACCTGGGCCCGGGCGCGCACCAGGCGGGGCTCAAAGTCGCGGATGGCCTGCTCCACGGATTGCTGCACGCTGTCTTTCCAGCGCATGGTCGTCATGGCCTCAAAATCCTGCTCCCACACCAGGCAGCCAAATTCGGGCTCGTAGCGCGACTCCCCAAAGTGCGTGGTCAGCATCAGGTACAGGTGCTGGGCGATGGATTCCTGCACCGAGCAGCGCGGCAGCTGCTGGCGGTTAAGAATTCCTTCCAGGTCGAGCGGTAAGCGGTAGTACGAAGCACTCATAGCGGGCGAAGGTAGTAAATGCCCGCGCAGCCAGCCAATTTATTGACAGCCCACGCCGGTTGGGGACGGGGGGAGGCGGCGAAAAGTGCCGGCTTTTCGTACTTTGCGCCCGGTTCTTTCCCGTCCACTTTCCATTTCTCCTGTTTATGGCATTCAGCGCGGCTTTTATTCTCGCCAACAAACAATACAGCGTACGCCGGTTCAACTGGGGCGTGCAGCAGAACACCGATACCGTGGGCCGGCCCGATGCCCGCGTGCAGGGCGGCCAGCTCACAGTTGAGCTCGACTCGGAGCCCGACGAAACCCTCCAGCACTGGGCACTCGATGATACCAAGCAGATGGATGGCGAGTTGGTGGTCTTTTCGGCCAGCAGCCAGCTGGCCCGCCGCAAAACCATCCGCTTCGAAGGCGCTTACTGCGTGGGCCTGCAGAAGTCCTTCGATGGCTCAGCCTCGGCCCGGGGAATGACCATGACCCTCGTGCTCTCGGCCAACAAGCTCAGTAGCGGCGAAGTCGCGCTCGACAACAAATGGCCCGTTTAAGCGGCTAATTCCACGTTAAATGGCCTTATTATGTCCTCCTTCCGTTGCCTCCTCGTGCTCGATGAGCAGGAATTGCCCGTGGTGCGCTGCACCTATGAGTTCAGCCAGCCCACCGGCCCACGCGGCCGGGTAAGCGCCAAGGTCCGCAGTGGCCTCATCAGCCTGGAACTCGATGTGCCGCACCACGACCAACTGCTGGCCTGGGCCGCCGACCCGCAAAAAAAGCGCAGCGGCGCGGTGCTCTTCCTCGAAACCAACCGCCCCATGCTCAGCGAGCAGCTGACTTTTGAAGATGCTTTTTGCGTGGCCTACACCGAGGATTTTCAGTCCGGGGCCGAACCCGAAGGGGCCTACCGCTGCACCTTGCAGCTGTCGGCCACCAAGCTGATGCTCGGCGCGGTGGCGCGTGACAATGCCTGGGCCCAGACCCGCTAGCACCCAATAAGCATCGGGGCGGCAGCAGGCGCAGATGCTGCGCCTGCATGCTGCACAGCGCAGTTTTCAGATTGGTGGCGCGAACCCGCGAACTGCTTTAGCATCAGCACTTCCTTGTGCACGACTAACCAGCCGGGTTATCGGGCCGGGAGGGTGGGTTTCACGAAATGCCATTCGCTTTGCTGCCCTCCCCGGTCGACTGTAATTGTGGTTGAGCTTGGTTTTTTTTCCACCAAATCGCCCCTTTCCAGGTAGTAGCCTAAGCCATTGTTCGGCCGCATAGCCGGGTTTTCGAACGCATCGAAATTGTACGGAACATCCGAGCTGTCAAGGTAAATTTTGTAGCCGCGGGCTTTATTTACCCCGGTTACCGTGCCCGTCATGCCCAGCTCCTGGTTGATGAATATAACGTTGCGGGTGGGCGAATCGTTGGCGAAGAATAGCTTGTAAAAGCCGATTCCGGCAATGAGGACGATAACCAGGCGGAGGAGGATGGACAATGTCGGCGAGAGGGGCATCGGAGGGCTACGGAAGGCTTAATAATCGTTTTGATTGACACCCAGGTGCCAGTCGTACCAATGTTGGCCCTTGCGAAGGCCTTGTAGGCCACTAATGTCGGGACGATTGGGCAGCTTATCGTTGAAGTCCCGTCCGTTGCCGAATACCAGCGAATATTCTGTTTTGCTGATGGACAAGGCCGATTTCTTCAGCATAAACTTCGTCGCATTGAACAGGTCCTTGGGCATGGCGGCCGATTTGGGCAAGCCCCAGCTCGCGCCGAGCGACACGCCCGACCAGACGGTGGTTTTGGTGGGCTGCTGGTTTTTGTTGACTAAATGCCGGATGGCGCGCAGGTCGGAGGAAAAATAGCTGCCGACCAAATTGAAGCCCCAAGGAGTCGGAATGCTGATGCCAACACTCCAGAACGTGCCGGTCCAGTTGAAGCCATTTGCCACCCAGGCATTTTTGGCGGGGTGCCCCTGCCCATTGGCATCATAATCGGTAGCCCAGGCCATAAAAAAAGAAATGCCAACCGCCGCACTGGCCGCACTCTTTACGGGGGTTACTTTCGATACGTCCCAACCGGAGCTGAGGGCGCCACCCCAGTAAACGTGCACTTCCGGGATATACCACTTGGCTTCGCCACGGGTATGCAGG
>JALYUI010000568.1 GCA_030853845.1 Bacteroidota bacterium
CCTGGCACGACTTCTGGCGCTGGCGGCGGCCCATTGCGCTGCTGGCCTTTGGGCTGGTGGTGTTCACGTCGGGCATGGTGGCGGTGGTGGCCCATTGGCTCATTCCGGGCTTCACGCTGGCGCTGGGGTTCCTGCTGGGCGGCATCATTTCGCCCCCCGATGCCGTGGCGGCGGCCTCGGTGCTCAAGGGGGTGCGCGTCCCCAAGCGCATCAGCGCCATTGTGGAAGGGGAGGGCTTGTTGAATGATGCCAGCAGCCTGATTGTGTTTCAGTTTGCCCTGGCGGCGGTGGTGTCGGGCACCTTCGTGTGGCAGCAGGCGGCCGTGAGCTTCCTGCTGGTGGCCGGGGGCGGGCTGGCCGTAGGGCTGCTGGTGGCGGGCGGCTTCTACCTTATTCACAAATACCTGCCCACCACGCCCAGCATCAACACGGCACTCACATTTATGACGCCCTACGTGATGTACCTGCTGGCCGAGGAATTGAAGGTTTCGGGGGTGCTGGCCGTGGTGAGCGGCGGGCTGCTCATGTCGTTTCTGTCGCACCGGGTGTTCGATGCCAACACGCGCCTACAGGCCAATGGCTCGTGGGCGAGTGTGGTTTTCGTGCTCAATGCGCTGGTGTTTATTCTCATTGGCTTGCAACTGCCCATTGCGGTGGGCGGGCTGGGCAGCTACTCGCTAAGGCAGGCCATTGCCTACGGGCTGCTCATGAGTGGGGTAGTCATCGTCGTCCGGCTGCTGTGGATGTATCCGGGAGCCTTTTTGCCGCGCTGGCTGAGCCGGCGCGTGCGGGCCCGCGAGCCGAATCCTGGCTGGCAGGGGCCGCTGGTACTGGGCTGGGCCGGTATGCGCGGGGTGATATCGCTGGCGGCGGCGCTCTCGGTACCGCTGCTGGCCAATGGGCAGGCTTTCCCACAGCGCAACCTCATCCTGTTCATCACCTTCGTGGTTATTCTGGTCACGCTGGTGTTTCAGGGGCTCACGCTGCCGCTCATCATCCGCTTCACCAAAATTGCGGCGCTCGACGACCGCACCCCGCTCGAAGAGCAGGAAACCAGCGTGCGCCTGCACCTGCGTACGGCCGCTACGAAATACCTCCAAACTCACCATGCCGCCGAAATACAGGCCAATGAGCTGGTTGGCCGCCTCCAGCAACGCATAGACAGCGAAGTGAGCCTGGCTACCCGCACCCTCAACACGCTCGAAACCGACCAGGCGGGCCGCGACGCCCTGCGCCAGTACCACCGCGTGCTGCTCGACGTGCTGCGCGTGGAGCGCGAGGCGCTGGGCCGCCTGCGCAATCACGACTCGTTCGACGACGAAGTGCTGCGGCAGCAGGAAGCCCAGCTCGACCTGGACGAGGCCAAAATCAAGCACATCGAGCGGTAGCCGCAGCGGAAGCGCGCGCGACAACAGCGCCGCCGTTTCCGCCTTCAGGGCCTCGGCTTGCAAGCGTAGCAGGTCGTGCGGAGCGGCATCGGCGGGAATGAAAGTGCCAGCAGGTGCGGGTAGCCGGCGCGGCGACGGTGGGCGTCGCCTGAATCCGACGGGCACTTACTATTTGCGGGCGAGCCCGGCACAGCTTGCGCAACGCACCCGGGTTTCTTCTACCGTTGAGGGTTCGTAGTATTGCCACTCCCCACTACTTTTTAGCTCCAGGCCAATGGGGCAGGCGTCGTCATCGTGGTAGGGGGGGCGCTTCGGTTCGGGGGCCGGGGCCATGATGCCCGTGACGTGCTGGGTGTGGCGGAAGAAGGGAGGCGTCCTGGCCATTGGTAAGTAGGTGAAGGCCGGGACATGCCCGCCGGTGAACTGCGTTTGGGCCAAGGTACCGGCCAAAGTTGAAGACAAGCTGTTCAGATGCCAGGGGATGGCTTATTCAAAGCCCCCACCGGCGTCTTCGGAATCATCCTTGCGTTTGGGTTTCGCGCCGTTCTGCCCGAAACGGTACGCAAAGCCCAGAAAGCCAATGCGCGACTCCCGCTTGAAGCGGCTGTCGGTGGCCAGGCCCGGGCCGAAGGCGGTGGAGTTGTAGTGCAGGGTATTGAACACATCGGCTACGCGCAGCGTGAAGGTGCCTTTGTCGCCGAGCACGTTGTATTTGGCGGCGGCATCCACGTTGTAGTTGGCGCTGCGTGTGCCCTGTGAGGTATTGATGGGCGAGCGGTAATTCAACGCCAGCTGGATGCTCAGCTTTTTGGTAGCCGTGAAATTGTTGTTGAGCCGGGCGGTGAATACCTGGCTGGCCGTGTTGATGGGCGTGCCATCGACCGAAGCGCCCCTGATGAGGCGGCGGAAAGTGGAGCCCGTGGCGTTCAGCTTCCAGAAGCTGGTGAGGGGCGTGGCTCCTACCACCTCCAGGCCGTAGGATGTCTCCTGGCCCAGGTTCTGGCGGGTGGTGCTCGTGACCTGGTTGCCGGTCAGCGGGTCGATGATGACCCGGCGGAAGCCCTGGGCCGTGTTGGTTTCGAGGCGGTAGAAGGCCGTAGCGCTCAGGCTGCGGTTGCCGGCAAACTCCCTTTCGCCGCCCAGCTCCACCACGTGGGTGTACTCGGGCTTGAGGGTGGGGTTGCCGGTCACGAGGTTGAGTTGGTCGGAGCGGTCGGGGAACGGGTTCAAATCGCCGGCATCGGGCCGTTCGATGCGCTTGCTGTAGCTGAGCTGCAGGCGCGCATCCTGCGGCAGCTCGTAGGTGAGCGCCGCGCTCGGAAACAGGTCGAAGTAGTGCTGCGTGAAGGGCTGGTTGGTCGTCACCTGGTTGCCGCTCAGGTCGGTTTTCTCGGCCCGCAGCCCGGCCTGGTAGCGGAGCTTGCCCCAGGCGTTGGCGTACAGCCCGTAGGCCGCCTGCACGTACTGCTGGTACACGAACTGGTTCGAGGGGTCGAAGCTGAAGGCCGGCGTCCGACTGAACCGGTAGTCGAGGTCGTAGCGGCGCGAGGAGCTGCGCAGGCCGGCCTCGAAGTGGCTTTTTTCGCCCAGCGGGTGCGTGTAGTCCACCTGCGCCGTGGCCTGGGTGGTGTGGTTGATGGTGCGCTGCTGCTGGGCGACCACCGCATTATCGGTCGGGTAATTAATGGTGGAACCCACCAGGTTATCGGCCAGCAGCGGTGTGAACACGGCGTTGGCCGTCAGCTCACGGCCTTCGTGCTTGGCCCAGGTGTGGCGGTAGTCCAGCGTCACGTCGGCCGAGCGGTAGGTGCCCGTGGTGGCGTTGGCCCGGTTGCTGGTGCCCGCCGGCACCAGGCGGCCGCCAGCCGTGGGGTTCACCTGGCGCGAAATCAGAGTTTCGGTAGTGGCCACCGGGTTGAAGCGGGGCTGCACGGCCAGGGTCAGGGTTTGCTCAGGCGTGAAGGCGTAGTCCAGGCCCAGGCGCACGGCGTGGGAGGTTTGGGTGCTCACGCCGCTGCGGTCCTGGTGCAGCACGAGGGTGGTGTCGCGGGCGGTGGTAGCCTGGTCGAGCGAGCCCGTGATGCGCCGGCGGTCGCGCCGAAAATCGTAGGAGCCGAAGGCGTTGAGCTTGCCTTTGCGGTAGTTGAGGCTAATAGCCGTGTTGTACTTGTCGCCGGTGCCCGCCGTGGCGCTCACCTGGCCGTTCAGGCCGTCGCGCAGCTCCTTCTTGAGCACGATGTTGAGGATGCCGCCGGACCCCGAAGCGTCGTATTTGGAAGAAGGGTTGGTGATGACTTCCACGCTCTGGATGCTGCTGGCCGGAATCTGGTCGAGGGTGGTGCCGGTGGGCTTGCCGTCGATAAAAATGGTGACGCCGCTGGAGCCGCGCAGGCTCACGGCCCCGTTCTGGTCCACCGTCACGCTGGGCACGTTTTGCAGCACGTCGATGGCTGTGCCGCCGGTCACGGTCAGGTCCTTGGTCACGTCCACCACCCGTTTATCGAGGTTGCCGCTCACGATGGGGCGCTCGGCGGTCACCACCACGTCCTGTAGCTGGGTGGCGGCCGGGCGCAGGCGCAGCGTGCCGAGCGCCAGGGTAGGTACGGCGGCGCTGAAGGTGAGCGCCCGGCGGCCCGTGCGGTAGCCCACGGCCGTGGCGCGCAGCACGTAGCGGCCCAGCGGCACTTTTTCCACCACGAACTCGCCCAGCTCACTAGCCTGCGCGCCGGCTACTTCCGTCGAATCCGAGGCCCGCAGCAGCACCACGCTGGCGAAGGAAACGGGGTTGCCAGTGCCCACTTCCAGTAGCGTGCCGCGCACCGCCCCGGTTTGGGCCTGAACGGCCCGCCCGCTGCCCAGCAACACCAGAATCAATAATAACCCGCGCATCGGGGTAGCCACAGAAAAAGTCAACGGTCAGAAAGCTAAAAAATGAAACAGCGGGCGAAGGTCGCGGGGGATTCTGTTTTTTATCTAGAGTAGAGGGTGCCGGCAATAGACGAAAACAGGCCACTTTGTTTTAAATGACCCAAGTTGCGGACTACCGATATGTCGCCCTCCGGGTATGACCCCGCTGGGGCTGTCGTTCCATTTAAATAGTGCGTGCTGCTGCGCTTGCCGAAGCATTGCTACCACTTCTATTGGGCATAATCATCCGGAAGAGATGTTCGGTAAGCTGGGCATGACGTCCACTTTATTGCGGAACACCTCCAGGTCCCCGTACCCGGTTCGGGTCGTTGCGTATAGCCGGCTCTTACCAACCTTCTCGCCTTCATGCGTTTCATTTTTTCAGGGCTGGTTGCATTGGCGCTCCTGCTCACGGCTGCCGGCCCGCCGGCCAACCCCCACCCGACCACTGCGCCTGCGGCCGTAAACAGGGGCCATCGATTCGACGCAGGCCCGGGCGTGGCTGGTTTGCGCACGGTAGGCTCCGTGGCGGGCGTGGTGCCGGAAAGCTCGGGGCTGGCCCCGGCCGCGCCGGCCGGCACGTACTATAGTTTCGGCGACAGCGGCAACCCGCCCCGCTTGTTCCACCTCGACGCCACCGGCCACCTGCTCGGCACCGTGGACGTGGGCGCGCCCAATATCGACTGGGAGAGCCTGAGCCGCGACCCCCGGGGCAATTACTACGTGGGCGACTGTGGTAATAATAACAACAGCCGCCGCGACCTGGCCATCTACCGGTTCCGGCCGGAGCAGCCCGGCCAGGTCGGGGCCATCCGCTTCACCTACCCCGACCAGGCGGCGTTTCCGCCCGCCAAAGAGCAGCGCAACTTCGACGTGGAAGCCAGCCTCTGGCACGACGGCCAGGTCTGGCTCTTTACCAAAGACCGCGGCCAGCAGCGTATCAGCAAGGTGTACACCGTGCCCGACCAGCCCGGCCGCTACACCGCCCGGCTGGTTACCTCCCTGGCCATTCCCGGCCAGGTAACCGATGCGGCCCTGCGCCCCGACGGGCACCGGCTGGTGCTGCTGGCGCGCGGCGAATTATTCGTGCTGGACGGTAACACCTGGGCCGATATTCTGAAAGCAAGGCCCCGCCAGTTCAGCCTGGCCGGGGCCGGCCAAACCGAGGGGGCCGTGTTCAAAGACAACCAGACGCTGCTGCTCACCACCGAGCAAGGCGCAGTGTACGAATATAAACTACCGTAATCTATGCCCCGTACAGGTCATAGCGGGTGCCCACCCACTACACCAACCAATCAGCAACTCCTATGAAAATGCTCAATAAGGTGCCAGCGGTGACGCTGATTTTCTGGATTATCAAGATTATGGCCACCACTGTCGGGGAGACGGCCGCCGATTTTCTCGCCTTCAACCTGAAGCTTGGGCTCACGAATACCTCACTGCTCATGGCGGGGCTGTTGCTGGTCGCGCTGGTGTTGCAGCTGCGGGCCAACCGCTACGTACCCGCGCTTTACTGGACGGTCGTGGTTTTTGTGAGCATCGTGGGCACGCTGATTTCGGATAACCTAGTCGATAACTTCGGCGTGAGCCTGGTGACCACCACCATTATTTTTGCCACCGCGCTGGTTTTGGTATTTGCCCTCTGGTATGCCAGCGAAAAGACTTTGTCCGTCCACAGCATTGAAACCACCAAGCGCGAGCTATTTTACTGGTCGGCCATTCTATGCACTTTCGCGCTCGGCACTTCGGCCGGCGACCTGATTGGCGAAAGCCTGGGCTTGGGCTATGTAAAGTCGGCCCTGCTGTTTGGGGGCCTCATCGCCGCTACTTTCCTGGCCTACCGCTATCTGCACCTGAATGCGGTGCTGGCCTTCTGGGCCGCCTACATCCTCACGCGCCCGCTGGGCGCTTCCCTGGGCGACTGGCTGACGCAGGCCCCGAAAGATGGCGGGCTGGGCATCAGCACGACCATTATCAGCGCCATTTTTCTGGTTACCATCGTCGTGCTGGTGTTCTACCTAAGCCGGCAGCAGAAAGACGAGGGCCAAATGGCCGTTCCACAGGGCAGCTAGCGCAGCTTATTTGAGACGCACCAACAAAAAACCGGACTGACTGCTTTCGAAGGCACTCAGTCCGGTTTTTTAGGGCCGAAATTTTGTCGGCGGCCGGGGCTTACTTCTTGGCCAGCGAGCCGTCGGCGTTGAACACCACGTCGTGGCTTTTGCCGCCTTTGCTCACTTCGGCCTCATAGGTCGTCTTGCCGTCGGCTGAAATGAGGGTGGCGGCTTCGGTCACTTTGTAGGCCTTGTAGTCGCTGGCCAGCTTGGTGCGCACGGCGGCGGGCAGCTTCGCTGGCGACATGTCCGACTCGGTTTCCAGTAGTTCGCCGGCCGGGGTAATCAGGGCCGACATAGTGATGCCATTCTGCGTGAAGCCGGCTTCGTACTTGGTTCCTTCCTTCTCCCAGGTGTTGCTGGTGATGGCGGGGAACCTGGCTTTGAAGGTGGCCTTCACGGCGGCGGGCACTTGGGCGGGCTTCAACGTTTGGGCGTGGGCGGGGGCGGTCAGTGCCAGGGCAAAGGCGGCCATAATCAGGACTTGCTTCATAAATGAAATAGGATGGTTGGTTAAATTATACCCAAAGCTATTGCCTGAAAATGTGATTTTTCTGTAGTAGTAAGGCCCGTCTACTTTTTTTCAGGATTGGGGTAAAAACTCCACTGTCAGTGTGTGCGTGGC
>JALYUI010000602.1 GCA_030853845.1 Bacteroidota bacterium
GCACCACCATCACCCAGGGCAGCGCCCAGGCGCTCACCATCGCCAACAACGGCACTGCCAACACCGTGGTGAACCTGCAAAGCACCGGCGATTTTGTGGTGCAGGACAACGGCACCGCCGCCCTCACGGTGAACGACGGCGGCGGCGTGGGCATCGGCAACAGCGGGCCGGTGGCCTCGGCGCTGCTGGAAATGAGCTCGACCAGCAAGGGCATGCTCGTGCCCCGTATGACGGCGGCGCAGCGCGGCGGCATTGGCAGCCCGGCCACCGGCCTGCTGGTGTACCAAACCGACGGCACGACCGGCTTTTACGTGTATAACGGCACGGCCTGGACCGCCCTGTTGGGTCCGAAAACTGGCTGGGCCACCACCGGCAATGCGGGCACGGTGGCCGGCACCAGTTTTCTGGGCAATACCGATGACGTAGCCCTCGAATTTCGGGTCAACAACAACCGGGCGGGCTATGTGGGCAACAGCTCCAACTACAATAGCTTCTTCGGATTTCAGGCCGGCGATGCCACCACCTCGGCCGATGGCAACACGGGAATGGGCCGGGGGGCGTTGGGTGCGGCCGACACGGGCGGGGGCAACGCGGCATTCGGGCAAGGTGCCTTACTCGCCCTTACCAGTGGCACCTTTAACACCGCTGTCGGGATTTCGGCCATGCAAACCCTGCAGAGCGGCACCCAGAATGTGGCCATCGGGGGGACTGCCGGCAATGGCGTGACCACCGGCGGCTTCAATACGTTTGTTGGCGCGGCTGCCACGGGCTCTACTACGGGCCGTAGCAGCGCGGGGGCGTTTGGCAACAATGCCGTTGCCGATGCCGACTCCCGCATTCGGATTGGGGGTGCCGGGGTTAACTCTATCGGCGGCCCCGTGGGCTTCACCAACTTCTCCGACCAGCGCTTCAAGTTCAATATCAAGGCCAACGTGCAGGGCCTGGCCTTTATCAAGCGGCTGAAGCCCACTACCTATCAGTTCAATTACGACGAGCTGCAGAATTTCTACCACCGGAGCAATCCGGCCATTCCGGTACTCGAGCACAACAAGGGCACCGATATGATACAGGCCGGTTTCATGGCCCAGGAAGTGGAGGCCCTGTGCAAGGAAATGCAGTTCGAGTTTGGGGCCGTGGACAAGCCCGATGACCTGAGCTCGGGCATTTATGGCCTGCGCTATGCCACGTTTGTGGTGCCCCTGGTGAAAGCGGTGCAGGAGCAGCAGGAGCTTATCGAGGCGCAGGACAAAACGATTGCCGAGCAAACGGCCCGGCTTGCCCGCCTCGAACAAGAATTCCGGGAGATGAAGACCCTGCTGGCCGATAAAAAGGGTAAGGGCCAATAGCCCCGATAAAACACCGCCGGCATGGCTTAGGGCCAGTCCGAATAGCCCCTTGGGTTCCCTTATATCACCCTGAAAAAATATGAAACAAAGCTTCTCTTTTCTCATTGCCGTCACGTTGTGGGGGGCGGCTCCCGCCCTGGCTCAGGACCTGACCAACGCCGGTAGCACCATCAGCGTACTGGCCGGAACCACCCTGTACGTGGGCACTGGCGGCCTCAGCAACCAGGCCGGCGGCACGCTCACCAACGCCGGCACCCTGCGCGTGGACGGCCCCCTGGCCAACCCCGGCACGCTGAACCTGGGCACCGGCGCGCTGGAAGTGCGCGGCGACTTCGCCAATTCGGGCACCCTGCTGCCCGGCACCAGCGCGGTCACGTTCGGCGGGACAGCCGACCAGCTGCTGACGCCCGGCGGTGCCACGCTCTACCAGGTGCTGGTGAGCAAGCCCACGGCCGGGGCCAACACCCTGCGCCTGGCCGGCGACCTGACCGTGAGCAACGCCCTGACCCTGACTAATGGCCTGGTAAACACCAAAAACGGCACCACGGTGAACACGCTGCGCCTGCCCAACGGGGCCACGCTCAGTGGCGAGGCGGCGGGCCGCTACGTGCTGGGCGCGCTGCAAATCACGCGCAACGCCGTGAGCGGCGCGGCCGTCGACTTCGGCCACGGGGCCGTGCTCAACCCGACAACCAACAACTTGGGCACGGTGGCCATCACCCGCACCGCCGGCCTGCTTACCGACGACGTGAGCCGGGGCGTGAACGTGGGCGTACCCGGGCTGAAAGGCATCGACCGCATCTGGACGGTAGTCCCCGCCACCCAGCCCAGCGCTGCCGTGCAGCTCACCCTGAACTGGCTACCTGACAACGACAACGGCCTCGTCAATTTTAGCCAGGCCCGCGTGTGGCAGCAGTCCGCCGCCGGCCAGCCCTGGGGCGGCGTGGGGGCGCCGGCCAACGCCGCCAGCCGCAGCATCACGGCCAGCCCCACCACGCTCGCCCGCTTCACGGTGAGCAACGCGGCCAACCCCTTGCCAGTAACGCTGCTCGACTTTACGGCCCGCGCCGAGGGGCCGGCAGCGGTTCGGCTGGCCTGGGCCACGGCCTCGGAGCTCAACAACGCCGGCTTCACGGTCGAGCGCAGCCCGGATGCGCGCAGCTTCGCCGCCATCGGCACGGTGGCCGGGGGAGGTGCCAGCCAGTCGCGCCACGACTACGCCCTGCTCGATAGCCGGCTGCCGGCCGGGGCCACCCAGCTCTACTACCGGCTGAAACAGGTGGACCGGGACGGTACCTTTAGCTACTCGCCCGTGCGGGCGGTGGCCCGGGCGGCCGCCCCGGCCGGCGAGCTGCTGCTCTGGCCCAACCCGGCCCACGCCGCCCTGACCGTAGCCGGGCTGCCGGCCGCCGCCCCGGTAACGGTGTTCGATGCGCTGGGCCGCCGGGTAGCCACCGCCACGGCCGATGCCACGGGAATGGCCCAGCTGGTGCTACCCGCCGGGTTGTCGGCCGGCTTGTATGTGGTAAGCAGTGGCGCACGCGCGAAGCGCCTGATAGTGGAATAATTCGGGCCTTCCTTTTTGTGAACAACTAGCAGCGGACCCAAAAAATGGCCCTTAAGCTACTGTGCAATGCTCGGCGAGTTTAAGAAACTCGTCTACGAATCAACCTTTACGAAATGCCAATAGGGGATGAGCTTCGTAAACTCGGAGGGTTCCAAAAATGCTCGTGTTCTGGAGGGTTTTCGTGCACCATTTAATGCATAGGAAATTAGATATGCCCGGTTGCCGACCAGCGACAAAGACCAGAACCCCGAGGACCAGCTGGTGCTGCTGCGATGGGAGGCTGAGCGTGCTGGCCCTACTATAAAAGAGTGCGTCGACGAAAAGGCGGATATTATATCAAGCAAGTCAGGTAGGGAAAAAAGGACGAGCAGGAAAATAG
>JALYUI010000619.1 GCA_030853845.1 Bacteroidota bacterium
CGCTTCAGCCCCGGGTTTCCTCGCTCCCGCCCCGGATTTCCTCGCTCCCGCCACGCTTCTCCTCGCTCCCGCCCCGGGTTTCCTCGCTCCCGCCACGCTTCTCCTCGCTCCCGCCCCGGGTTTCCTAATCCAGGTTTCGCATGGCATAACCCAAGTTTCCCTCAATATCCGGCGCGCCCACGCCCGGGCCGTAACTTTGGGGCGTGAAAACCCTGCAACTTTTATCCCGCACCGCCGCCCTGGCCGCCCTGGCCCTGACGGCCGCCTGCACCTCGCCCAACCAGCCCGTGAGCGAAGGCGGCACGCCCTCGCCCGCCACGGCTGCCGAAATGGCCCTGATGGCCACCCACGACTCCCTCATGTTTCAGACCGATGAGCTGTTCGCCCTCAAGGGCCAGCTCGCAGGCTACCACACCGAGGCCGCCGCACCCTACGTCCACGGCCTGATGGCCGCCGACCACGCCATGATGGCCTGGATGCACCAATATAAAGTACCCGACAGCACGGCCGCCCCGGCCGCCCGGCTGGCCTATTTCGAGCAGCAACAGCAGGTGCTGGGTGGTGTGCGCCGCCAATTTCACTCGGCCCTCGACTCGGCCAACCGCTTCCACACCAAGCACCCCGCCGCCGGCGAAGCCGCCCGCTAGGGAAGAACTTGCTGGTTGGCTGTTTCTAATTCCGGAGCTACCATCCAGTAAGCATTTATAAACTAACCTGATTCATGCGTTTCAATTTCCTATTGCTGCCATTACTGGCCGCCACCCTTGCCACCCCGGCCTGCACCGAAAAGCCCCAGGCCCCCGCCGCCCTGCCCGTGCTGGGCGAGCGCGACATCCGCCCCCGCGCCGATGGCGGCCCCGACGATTCGGTGGCCGTGCCAGTGCCGGCCTTCCGCCTCACCGACCAGGCGGGCCAGCCCGTGAGCAACCAGACCCTGGCCGGCCACGCTTACGTGGCCAATTTCTTCTTCGCTACCTGCCCCAGCATCTGCCCCAAAATGCAGAGCGAGCTGCTGGCCGTGTACAAGAAGTATCCCACCGACCCGCGCGTCTCCTTTCTGTCCGTCACCATCGACCCCGCCCAGGACACCATCGCCGCCTTGCGCGACTATGCCGAGCGCCTGGGCGTGCCCAACGCCTCGCGCTGGCACTTCGCCCGCCTGCCCGACCGCGAAGAAACCTTCACCCTGGCCCGCAAATTCCTCACCGGCGTGGTGGCCGATAAGTCGGCCCCCGGCGGCATGGTGCACAGCGGTGTGCTGGTGCTGGTAGACGACCACGGCTACATCCGGGGCGTGTACGACGGCCTGAACCCCACCGAAGTGGCCCGCCTTACCACCGAGCTGCCCACGTTGCTGGCCGAAATCGACGCGCGCGGCAAAGGCGTGGCCGGGCGCTGATTTGGCAGCTATGCGCGCCCGTTTCACCCTGATGGTAACGCCGCTGGTAGCCCTGCTGCTGGCGCTGCCCGGCTGCTTCAGCAACAACCGCCACCAGGGCGAGCGCCTCTACGCCGAGCAGTGCGCCAGCTGCCACGGCGACCAGGGCCAGGGCCTGGGCCGGCTCATTCCGCCCCTGGCCGGCTCCGATTACCTGGTTGACCACCGCGCCGAGCTGCCCTGCCTGCTACGCCACGGCCAGCACGAGGTTATCGTCGTCAACGGCATCGGCTACCACAATGCGATGCCCGGCAACGACACCTTGAGCGTGTCCCGCATGACTAACCTGCTCAACTACATCGAAACGCACTGGGGCAACGAGGCCAAGCCGCGCACCATGCAGGACGTGCAGCAGCAGCTCGACGGCTGTCCGTAATTCCCCTTTTCATTGCCTCCTACCCTATTTTTGCCGTAGATTGCGGCTCCAACCATTCGCACCAACACTCCTCATGGGCTTGCTCGATTTTCTAAAAAACAAACCCGCCGACACCCCGGCTACTCCATCCACTCCCGCCCCGGCGGCCCCGGCCGAAAAGCCCGCCGGCGGCCCCCGCTACCAGGGGGCCAAGTTCACGGCGCCGGCCGATGCGCCCGCGCCCACCCCGGTGTACCAGGTGCCGCAGCCGCAGCCCATGCCCTTCGAGCCCGAGAACGTGCTGGAGCAGCTGCTGCTGCTGGCCGCCACCGACGAAAATGCCCGCCCGGCCTTCTACCAGGCTCTTTTGCAGGAAGAAATTCTGATGATTCTGGCCCCGATGGAAGGCGTGGAGCCCGGCGAAGTCGTGCTCAGCGAAGGCCAGGAAATCCAGCTCCAGGTGCTGTCCGATGGCAAGCTGCCCATCTTCTCCTCGCCTCCCCGCCTCACCGATGGCGGCCTCGACAACGGCCCGGTGAGCTACGTGCGCCTGCCCGGCCACGCCTTTTTCAACATGGTGCAGGGGCAGGACTGCGTGCTGAACCCCTTCTCGCCCGCCGGCAAAATCCTGCCCAAGGATGAGCTGGCCGCCCTGCTCGCCGGCCAGCTTACCGGCCCGCTCTCGGCGGCCGGCGGCGATGCCCAGGTGATGCTCAGCCAGCCCACCGAAATGCCCCAGGCCCTCGTGGACAGCGTGACGAAATGGGCCGCCACCCAGCCCTTCCTGCAAGCCGCCTTCCTGGCCCAGATGCAGCTGGCCACCAACCCCGACGTGCCCCGCCTGCTGCTGGCCTTCGTCAGCTCGCAACCCGACCCCAGCTTTATGCAGGAGCTCGGCCCGGTGCTCGAAGGCAAAACCCAGGCGTTCCAGTTTATCGACCTCATGCTGCTCGACCCCGCTTCGGAGGAAGGCGTGAACCCGTACTTCCGCAGTATCGAGCCGTTTTATCGGGCCGGTTAGGGAACCCTTCAGAAC
>JALYUI010000652.1 GCA_030853845.1 Bacteroidota bacterium
GTATTTGAAGCCAGAATATTTGGCTACTCAAAGAACCAACGGATACCAGCTTAGTCAGGCAAAAAAACTATCCGATTGCCAAAAGCAGCAAAAAAATTCTGCCATTTCTTATTCGGGAACAAGTCTACTTATTCATATGACACAAAACATCAGCCAGTCAGCCACAGCTAATATTGAGTTGCAAGAATCAATTGAGCAATTGTATAGAATATTTTTAAAATACCCTATCAATCTCAATATGGAAGGCAGTCCGTATTATCCTGAATTGCCAAAGTGGAATCAGGCATTAGCTGCAAAGACACTGCGAGAGCTTTCAGCTGAAGACCTTGAAGTTTATCACTTCAAGGCCATGACGACTTGGGGCAACGTAAATGATTTCAAACATTTCCTGCCACGAATATTTGGTCTATTAGCCGACTTGCCAATTGAATTTGATGAATGGGTAGCCTTAGGCAAACTCAATTATGGCAACTATAAAAACTGGCCAGACGAAGAAAAAAAGGCCGTCCTTCGGTTTTTATTAGCGTTTTGGCAAAAGTTGCTGGCTGAAAAATCAGATATAATAGACGCTTATTTTGGGGGATATTTTCCTGCTATAGCCAATGTGTATCCAGATTTTAGTCAACTGTTACAGCTATGGTTGGCTAACGATAATCAGAGTTCTTCCCGTCGGTTAGCCGAATTTATCTGTGATTACGAAAAGCAGATTCTGAAAAAACGACTCAGTCTATATGAAGAAATGATGCCTGAAGGCAAACAATTCTATGAATGGCTACGCGGCAAACCCGTTTTAGAAAAAATAAAACAGGCCGTGCCATCGGAATCCCATCCCTATCTGGATTTGGAATTGATTCCAATTATAGAGCAACTAGAGAGGCCCCTGTAGCTGGCACGGTCTATTCAGTTTATCGATTTCGTTCCTACGTCAGCATCCCGCCATCCACTTGCAGCACCTGGCCGGTGATGTAGGCCGAATCATCAGACGCCAGAAACGCCGTGGCCTTCGCCACGTCTTCCGGGCGGCCGCCTCTTTTCAAGGGAATGGCCTTGCGCCACTCATCTACCTGCTTGGGGTCGAGGGCATCGGTCATTTCGGTTTCGATGAAGCCGGGGGCAATGGCGTTGCAACGGATGTTGCGCGAGCCCAGCTCCAGGGCCACCGACTTGGTGAAGCCGATGATGCCGGCCTTGCTGGCGGCGTAGTTGGCCTGCCCGGCGTTACCCTTGATGCCCACCACGCTGGTCATGTTGATGATGGAGCCGGCCTTGGCGCGCATCATGGGTTTGGTGGCGGCTTTAGTCAGGTTGAAAACCGACTTGAGGTTGACATTCATCACCTGGTCCCACTGCTGCTCGCTCATGCGCATGAGCAGGCCGTCCTGGGTAATGCCGGCGTTGTTGACGAGAATGTCGAGCTTGCCGAAATCGGCCAGCACGTCCTCAATCAGCTTTTCGGCCTGGGCGTAGTCGGAGGCGTCGGAGCGGTAGCCTTTCACCTTGGTGCCGTTGGCCGAAAGCTCGGTTTCGAGGGCCTGGCCTTTTTCAACCGAGGATAAATACGTGAAGGCGACATCGGCGCCGAGCTGGGCGAAATGCGCCGCGATGGCGCGGCCAATTCCTTTGGAAGCGCCCGTCACGAGGGCCACTTTTCCGGTGAGTGTGTTGGTCATGGGGCGAAGGTAAGAACCCGCGCAAGTAGAACGCAGCCTTTGCTGCGTTGCGGCCGCGCAAGTTGCTAAAGTGATTGAAGCTGTAGTGGGGTTAGGCTGGGTCGTCGCGCAAAATATCCGGGCAACGATTAACGCAGCAAAGGCTGCGTTCTACCTTTGCGCTATAATTATGCCCCACTACGACATCTGTATTCTGGGCGCCGGCCCCGGCGGAGCCACCGCCGCCCTGCACCTGGCCAACGCCGGCCACGCTTGCCTCTTGCTCGACCGCGCCGCTTTCCCCCGCGACAAAGTTTGCGGCGATGCCCTCAGCGGCAAGGTCATCAACGAGTTGAAGCGCATTGCCCCCGGCTTGCACGCCAAGCTGGCCGCCTCGCCCATCCAGATTCCGAGCTGGGGCATCGACTTCATTGCGCCCAATGGCCGCAAGCTCAGCATCCCCTTCAAGCCGAAGTTCGACAAAGCCCAGGATGCCACCGCCGGCCACGTCGCCAAGCGCCTCGACTTCGATAATTTCCTGGTCGAAGAAGTGCGGCAGCGGCCCGAAATTGACTTCTGCGAAAACGTCGATGTGGCCCGCACCAAGCGCACGCCCATCGGCTGGCAATTATTCGACAAAGCCGGCCACGAAATCGCCACCTGCCGCCTGCTTTTAGTGGCCAACGGCGCGCAGTCGGAGTTTGCCCGCAAGGTGGCTGGCCACGCCCTCGAGCCCGACCACCACTGCGCCGGCCTGCGCACGTACTACGACGGCGTGACGGGCATGAGTGCCGACAATTTCATCGAGCTGCACTTCATCAAGGACTTTCTGCCCGGCTACCTCTGGGTGTTTCCGCTGCCCAACGGGCAGGCCAACGTGGGCGTGGGAATGCTTTCCAAAACCGTTTCCGATAAAAAAATCAACCTGCGCCAGCGCCTCGATGAGATTCTGGCCACCCATCCCACGCTGGCCCCGCGTTTCGCTGGGGCTATGCGGCTAGGCTCCGTCAAGGGCTTCGGGCTGCCGCTGGGCTCGAAGCGGCGGGCGCTGTCGGGGGCCAATTATTTCCTGCTGGGCGATGCCGGCTCACTCATCGACCCGTTTTCGGGCGAGGGCATTTCGCACGCCATGGTGAGCGGGCGGCACGCTGCCATCTGGGCCGCCGAGGCCGTGAAGCAGCAGGATTTCAGTCCCGAATTTCTGAAGAACTACGACAAGGCCGTGTACAATCGCCTGTGGCAGGAGCTGCGCCTGAGCCGCGTGATGCAGCGGCTGCTCAACTTCCCCAGCCTGTTCAACGTGGTGGCCAATCGCGCCGCCGGCAACCCCACGCTGGCCGCCACGCTCTCCATGATGTTCATGGACCTGGACCTGCGCGAGCAGCTGCGCAAGCCCAGCTTTTATTTCAAGCTGGTATTTGGCGGGAAATAAGGGCGGGTTGGGTAAAACTGTAGGGAAAAAGAACGTCATGCTGAACGCTGTGAAGCATCTCTACCTCCATAGTAAATCTGATTACTGCTGCGGTAGAGATGCTTCACTGCGTTCAGCATGACGTTCGGCTGTTCGACAGCCAAGCCTGGGCTACTTATGCTGGCCGGGCTTGGGGTGGTAGCCGGTGCCCGGCCGCGCCACGGGCTTCGCCTTAATAGGCTCAAGGCCATCAGCGTTGCCGATGTAGCGGCGCAGGCTCTTGGCGGCATCCGGGTTGAGAGCGGTAGCCTTTTCCAGGTCGCGCCGGGCTTCCGATAGTTTGTCGAACGACGAGTAGCTGATGCCGCGGTATTCCCAGGCGTCGGCGTAGGTTGAGTCGAGCTCAATGGCCTTGGTGAAATCGACCACGGCCGACTTGTACTGGTACATCTGCATTTTGGCAATGCCCCGGCCGAAGAACGATTCCTTGTCGTCGGGCCGATACTTGATGGCTCCTGAAAAATCGGTGGACGCCGACTTATACTGCTTCATCATCAGGCGGTTCACGCCCCGGTTGTAATAGGCATCGGGGTTGTTTTTCTGATACTTGATAGCGGCCGTGTAGTCGGGCAGGGCCGACGAATAATCCTTCAGGTAGCTCTTGGCTTTGGCGCGCTTGAGCAGGGCGGCGGCATCCCGGGGGTTGCGCTTCACGGCGCTTTCCGCTTCGGCCAGCATGGTGCGGTACTCTTCCAGCGTCAGCTTTTTTTCCTTGGCCCGCTCGGCCGAAGCTTCGGTGGCGGAAGGCGCATTCGGGTCGGCGCGGTCGGCGGCCAGGGCGGCGGCCGAGGCAGCATCCGACGCTACAGCGGTGCCCGGGGTGGCCGCAATGCCGCTGGCCACGCCGGTCGTGCGGGCATCGCGGGCGGTACTGGCTGCGCCGGTGGTGTCGGGCTGGCCAACAGTGGTGGCCGGCGCACTCATCGGCTGGCTCATTTTGCTGGGCTTGTCCGTTTCCTTCACGGAAGTAGCGCAATTGCTTAACAATAGCAGCACCCCAAGAGAGGCCGTAGAATAGCGGAACAGTGATTTCATGGATTGCAGAATTGGCTTCGATAACGGCAAGCTGCGCCGTAACGGTTGCTTGTACGGGATAACCGGCAGTTTGGCTGCTGGTAACATCCGGCGCGGCCGGGTTGGCAACAAGTTAAGGGCCGAATCCGATATTGGCGGCGCAGAGCCGGGCCTGCGGCTATCTTTACAGCCGTAAATGGGTGGGCCCCCCAGCCGGGTCCGGTACACTTTTTCCTCCTAACGCATTCTATGGCATTGCAATTTGATTTGGTCGTGGTCGGCAGTGGCCCCGGCGGGTACGTGGCCGCCATTCGGGCCTCGCAGCTGGGCCTAAAAGTGGGCGTAATTGAGCGCGAGGCGCTGGGCGGCATCTGCCTCAACTGGGGCTGCATCCCCACCAAAGCGCTGCTCAAATCGGCCCAGGTGTTCGAATACCTCAACCACGCCGCCGACTACGGCCTCGAAGCCGACGGCATCGGCTACGACTTTGGAGCCGTGATTGGCCGCAGCCGCGGCGTGGCCGACGGCATGAGCAAGGGCATCAACTTCCTGTTCAAAAAGAATAAGATTGAAGCCATCATGGGCACCGGCAAGCTGCTGGCCCCCGGCAAAGTGGAAGTAACCAAAGCTGACGGCAGCAAGGAAACCGTGGAGGCCAAGTCCATCATCCTGGCCACCGGAGCCCGCGCCCGCGAGCTGCCCACGATGCCCATCGACGACAAAAAAATCATCGGCTACCGCAAGGCCATGACTCTGGAGC
>JALYUI010000758.1 GCA_030853845.1 Bacteroidota bacterium
GCAGGGGAGCCTGGTCCATCAGGTCGTCGTGCAGCAGGGTGAAGTTGTGGAAGACTTCGGTGGCCAGCGCGGGCCTGATGCCGAGGCCAAAGTTGCCGCCGTCCGCGCCATCTACGACGAGCTCGGAATTCGCCCTCAGACGGAGGCATTGATTAACGACTACTTCCAGGATGCCCTGCAGCACTTGGAGCGCGTAGCGGCCCCAAAGGAGCGCAAACAGCCCTTGCATCAGCTGGCGCTCCAGCTCATGGACCGCGAGAGCTAGTTTCTTGTTGCTGGTTTCTGGTTCGCCGCCAGTCGCCAGTAGCAACAACCAGAAACCAGAAACAAGAAACTAGCCCCCCCCTCATTCGTGTTCAATCCCATCCTAATTCTTGTCGGCCTCACGGTCCTCGTTTCCGCCTACGCTTGGTCCAACGATGAACTCATGGAGTCGTGGATACTGCGGCCCTACGTCATGGCCCGTGACAATAGCCAGTGGTACCGCTTCCTCACCTCCGGCTTCCTGCACGCCGACTGGGGCCACCTGCTCTTCAACATGATTGCCTTCTACTCGTTCGGTGGCCTTGTGCTGAGCGTGCTGGCCAATGGCACCGGCGCACCCGGCCTCGATGGCTTCGGCGCAATGGGTGGCATCTGGCGCTTCCTGCTGCTTTATCTGGGGGGCATCGTCGTATCCGACATCCCCACCTACTTCCGCCACCGCGACGACCGCAGCTACGGCAGCCTGGGGGCCTCGGGCGGCGTGGCTTCGGTGCTTTTCGCCGGCGTCGTCTATTCGCCGCTGAATAAAATCTACATGATGTTCATTCCTGTGGGCATTCCCGGTTTCATCTTCGGCTTCCTCTACCTGGCCTATTCCTACTACCAGGGCCGCCGCCGGGGCGACAACATCAACCACGATGCCCACTTCTACGGGGCCATCTACGGCGTGGTGCTCACGTTGCTGTTTATGCCAGCCTCGGGCATGGAATTCGTTCGGCAGATAGGCGGTTTTATCGGTTTAAAAATCTGATAAACAAGTGTTTAACGTTAAAAAAATTCGCATTTCCATATCTTATTTTGAAATCCTTTCGTAATGGGGGCAACTTCACTCTTTCACCTTGTTCCCTGTCGTATGCAAACTCTTCGTCACTACGCTTCCCGCTTACCACTCGCCGCACTCATGTTGCCGCTGATGCTGGTTGCCACTTCCTGTAGCCGCTACAACGACAGCGGTAGCCTTTCCATTGTAGGAGTTATCTACCTCATCCTGTCTATTGCGGCTGTCATCAGCTTGATTAAGCAGGATTGGGATTTGACCAAGAAACTCATCTGGGGGGCTGTTATCTGGTTTTTCCCCGTAGGCGGCTCCATCATCTATTTCCTGTTTTCGGGCCGGAAATAAACAGGTCTATTCCGCAACGCAAAGAGCCCCGACCAATCACTGGTCGGGGCTCTTTGCGTTGGGTTATTATGAGTTGGCGAGTTAGTTCAATAGTCGCTTCTTTTCCAGTCGGGCTACGCCGCGCAGCAGCTCAGCGCTATTCGTGATTTGGGTCATACGCCAGTGGTCGCCCTGGCGGCGCATCTTCACTTCCACCACCATCGTGGTGTCGTAGCGGGGCTGCGAAACCTCCAGGCCTACGAAGGCATTATCGCCTTCCTCGCGGCTATACTTCACGCCCTTGAACTCGCTGTCGGGGCTCACTACTTTGCTGGCCAGGCCCGTCAGCGAGATGTTCACGAGGCGCTTCGGGGCGGCCGCGGCCGCCGCTTCCAGCGAGCCGGTTTCAACGTAGCGCTGCACTTCGTTGTGGGCGGCCTTAGCCAGGGCGGGTTTCAGCAGGCGCATGGCCCCGCCCATCACCAGCCCGCCACCCGGCATTAGCGTTGTGATGGCCGTGGTCTGCTGGGTCACGTCATCTACCAGATGACCGGTTACGCTGCTTACGTCGACGTATTTCTCAAAGGCCACCATATCGTGGGCCTGAACGGCAGCAGCGGCCAACACCAGCGCCCCGCTCGGGCCATTCTTCAGGTTGCGGTAGTAGAAGTAGCCGCCGCCCAGTACGGTGAGGAGAAGTACGAACAGAAAGAGTTTTTTCATGGGAGTTAGACAATGGATGAGAGCGCAAAATTACCTTTTTCCCTGCCGTTTCAATCGGTGGTTTGTGCCGCACTTTTCCTGGCCTTGTGGTAGCTTGGTGCAGCCCCTGCCCTGCCCCGGCCGTACACTCAGCTCATTCCTCTCCCGCAGCCTAATCGCAGCCAATGAACCCTTCGCTTCCTCCCGCGCCCCGCAAGCCCGAAGTACACGGACACCGGGGTTGTCGGGGCATTTTGCCCGAAAATACGCTGCCGGCATTCCTGCACGCACTGGCCCTCGGTGTCGACGTGCTGGAGCTCGATGTCGTTATCTCGGCCGACCAGCAGGTGGTAGTATCGCACGAGCCCTGGCTGAATCCGCATATTTGTCGCGGCCCCGCCGGCGAGTTTCTGCCGCTTGATGCCCCGCCGCAGTTTAACCTCTATCAGATGCCATATGCCACTATCCGGCACTGCGATTGCGGGCAGCTTCGGCATCCTGACTTTCCGCTCCAAGCGCTGCTGCCAGCCGTGAAGCCGCTCCTGCGCGAAGTGCTGGTAGCAGTTGAAGCGGCCACCCGGCAGCTGGGCCGCAGCCCTGTCAGGTTTGCCATTGAGGTCAAGAGTTTGCCCGAAGGCGATGGCCACTTTCATCCGGCTCCCGCTGTTTTCCTGCCCCTCGTGCTGAGTGAAATAATGGCGGCCGCCGTATTGCCCCGCACCATCTTGCTCTGCTTCGACCCCCGCATTCTTCGGCTTGCTACCCGGCTCTTGCCTGAGCTGGCAACCTGCCTGTTGGTGGAGGAGGAGCAGTCTTGGCTGGGCAGCCTGCAAGCCCTCGGCTTGGTGCCAACTACCTTCGGGCCGAACCAACGCACTGTATCAGCTGAAGCAGTTGCGGCCTTGCGCGCCACCTTTCCCGGCATTCGTATCGTGCCCTGGACTGTAAATGACAATGCCGACATGCTCCGCCTTATTCGTCTCGGAGTTGATGGTATTACCACTGATTATCCGGACCGGTTAATCGAGTGTATACGGCATAGTTCCTAGTATAAAACTCCGCTGATTACTTTGAAAGGGCATTTGCTGTATCATTTGTATTTGTAACGCTGAATGTAACAGGATACTTATTTGTAATGTAAGTGTGCTCGGTATTACAGGCGTTACAAATTCGGATTACAACTAGTTGTATTGTAACATGTGTTTACGGCAACAATGATTGTAATTTATTTTCTTACACAAGCTTGTTTCACAATTACATTTTGAACATATTTGCATCAGCGTTACGCTAAAGCACTGCATATGCCACATCAGGGCGAAATCCTTCAGGAAGCCATCAAAAACAGCGGTATTTCCATTACGCGCATCGTCGATGAGCTCGGAATTACGCGTCCTACCATCTACCGTAAATTCAAGGAAGAGACAGTTGATTACAGCTTTGTAAAGAAGGTTGGTGAAATTATAAATCACGACTTCTCTAATGACTTTACAGTGCCTGAACAATCTTCTTTATCATTTGTAACATCTACTGTTCGCCAACCCGCTTCGCAACATGTTACACACCGTGTAATATCTGAACGCTCTCCGCTTGTATCAGCTGATACTGACCCTGCTCGTCAGCTTTTAGCGCTTCAAACAAAGTACATAGCCCTCCTGGAAGCGTATAACGAACTCCTCTTAAAGGTGTATGGCCCGAGGTAACAAAAATGTTCCACGTGAAACATTTTTGTTACCTCGGGCCATACACCCGGTAAAAGTGAGGTAAAACGAAGAGATGGATTTGCAAGAATAAGGGGGGCAAAAGATGGGGCCGCTTTCAGGTGCCGGGATGAATCTTTGAATTTTGCGCGGGAAAACTCGAACTGCCAAACAGAGGCAGGCCTGATGAGCCACGAATCACGCGGGCTATTGAGGGAGGGAGGGGAGACGCGAAAGGGCAAAGTGTGCATACACCATTAACC
>JALYUI010000011.1 GCA_030853845.1 Bacteroidota bacterium
GCCGTTGGCCGCCGTCGAGGACGTGATGGCCACCGTGGGCTGCACCGTGTCCACGGTGAAGGTGTTGGTGTTGGAGTTGGCGCTCACGGCCGAGCCGCTGGTCTGGGCCGTGGCCCGTACCGTGTGGCTGCCCTGCGAAAGGGCCGTGGGCTGGCTCAGGCTCCAGTTGCCGCCGGCCGTGGCCGTGGTCGTGCCAATGGCCGAACCGTCCACGAACACGGTCACCGTGCTGCCGGCTACCGCCGTGCCCGCGTAGGTCGGCGTGTTCGTGCTTATGAAGCTGCCGTTGGCTGGCACAATCAGCACCGGGGCCGCCGTCACCGGCTGCGAATAGGTGATGCTGTACTGCGTGGCGGCCGTGTTGCCGTTGCCGGCCCCGTCCTGGGCCACGTTGGCCGGCACGTTCACCGTCACCGCACCGTTGGCGGCCGGTGTCACGTTGAAGGTATAGGTCGTGCCCGAGCCGGCGAAGCCCGAGATGGCCCCGTTGCCGACGGTGACGTCACCGGCCACAAAGCCGGTGACAGCCTCGGAGAAGGTCACGGTGTAGGCGAAAGGCGAAGTGCCGCTCGTGCCGCCGTTGGCCGCCGTCGTGCTCGTGATGGCCACGGTCGGAGCTGTTTTGTCGATAGTGTAAGCAGGGCCGCTGGTGTATGGGCTGTTGCTGATAGCCAGGCTGAGACCGGTGTCATTGGCCAGGTTCAGGCGCAGGGTCCCGTCGCCGGTGCCCGTGTTCACGGTCACCGTGTAGGTCGTGCCCGAGCCCGTCACACTGGTCACGCTGGTACCCGCGATGGTGCCGGTCGAAGTCAGCGAGAAGTTCGAGGCAGACAGCCCCGTGATGCTGCTGGCAAAAGTCACCGTGTAGGTAACGCTGGTCGCGTTGGTCGGGCTGCCGCCCCCCAGCACGATGGACGTGAGGGTGGTGGAAGCCGCCGCCAGCCGGGCCACGTACGCGGTGCCGCTGTTTACCGTGATGCTGCCGAACGTCGCCGGAGTAGAAACCGCGCCGGCCACGAGTGCCTGCGGGCCGCTAAGGCTAATGGTGACGGCACTGCTGATGCCAGCGCCGCCGCCGCCATCAATTGCCCCCTGGTTGCTCAGGCTGCTACCCAGGTCGGTGTATTTCGCCACGAAGGCATCTTGGGAAGAACTGGTCAGGGAAGAGCCGGACAGCGTGGTCGAATTAGTGTAGTTGCCGACCACGTACACGGTGGAGCCGGACACGGCAATATCACCCACCGCTTCAATGTCGCTGCCGCCATCGCGGGCGGCAAATCCGTTCGTCAGGCCCGAGCCTGAGTCGGTGTACTTGGCCACGAACATATCGGCCAAACCGGCGCTCGTGAGCGAGCTGCCGGCGATGGTGGCCGTGCCGGTAAAGGTCCCTGCCAGGTAAATGTTGTTGCCGGAAATGGTCAGGGCCTGGCCCTGGTCATTGGTGGAGCCGCCCCCAAATACGACCCCGGCGTTGCCGAGGGTAGCTGTATATTTCGCCAGAAACATATCCTGGCCGCCGGCATTGCTAGCTGCTGCGCCCTGAATAACGGGCGCAGTCGCATTCGCCGAAAGATAGCCGGTTACATAGACGCCATTGCTGTTTACGCCAATTGCCAGCGCCCGGTCGAGGCCGCCGCCGCCGCCGCTCACCGCCGAGCCGTTGGCGAGTGTGCCGCTGTCGGTAAAGCGGGCCACGAACATGTCCTGGCCGCCCGCACTGGTCAGCGTCGTGCCGCTGATGACCGGCGTAGTGGCGTTCGCGCTCATGTAGCCTGCCACGTAAACGTTGGTGCCGTTCACGGCAATCGAAAAGCCCGCATCGGAGGCCCCGCCGCCGCCCCTCAGCGCGTTTACATTACTGACGGTTGCGCCATTATCAACGTATTTAGCCACATACATATCCAGGCCTGTGCCGGTTGCTGCCGTCAGCGATGTGCCGCTAATAGTGGCGGCATCCTGGAAGGAGCCCGTGATATATATGTTGCTGCCATTCACGGCCACGGCCCGGCCATCTTCGGTGCCGGCCCCGCCGCCACTCACGGCCCACACGAAGGTGTTGGAGCTGCTGCTGAACTTGGCCAGAAACATGTCCTCACTACCGCCGTTGCTGGTCAGGGTCGGGGCGGTGCCACCCAGGGCAAGGGTGCCATTGTAAGTGCCAATCACGTAGTAGTCGCCGCTCGCATTGGCGGCGCTCCCCCGGATAACCGTGGCGCTATTGCCCAGCACGGTTTGCCAGTTGGGGGCCTGCGCCCGCGCTGCCCAGGCAGGGAGCAGCAACATTAGAAACAAGAGTACTCGGTATCTCATAATAGAAATTGAAAAGGGGTGAGCAATGAAATGGTTAGCAAAAAGAACTAGGGCAAAATGACCAGCCACTAGGCAGCCCCAGCGGGCAGCTTGAAGCGGGCCAGGAGCAAAAATGGACTGCCCCGGCAGAGGCGCGAATGACTGATTCTATCGGCGCGGCCTTAAGGGCCAGAGATAAGCGTTTGCTGAAAGGGGCGCTACCGGAGTGGCGCTACCGGAGTGGCTGGAGGCGGAGCCGGCCGCCACTCCGGAGCGGGTCGGTGGGGCAGTCGCCGCCACCAGCTATTACGCCCTGT
>JALYUI010000020.1 GCA_030853845.1 Bacteroidota bacterium
GTCCACGCTACAGTCTCATCCGGCCCCCGGCAGGAATAGGTCCACGCGACGCCTCCCCATCCCTAAATTTTAAAATCCCGCAAAATGGTGTGCAAGTCCCGCAGGCGGCTTTCAACCTGAGTCAGGAAATCGGCCGGCACGGGCATCTGCGAGCCGTGGCGCACAAACAGGTAGCGCACCAGGGCGTTGAGGGCCTGCACTTCCTCCTTGAGCTCGGCACTGAGGGTGGCCCACCGGGCTTCGCCCGATTCCGGGTGCAGGTAGCAAAGGTGGCGCACGGCAATAGTCTGGCTCACCAGGCCGGCCAGCAGCTCCAGAACGTGCTGCTCTTCGGTGGTAAAGTTGCGGGGTTGCCGGTCGATGACGCACAGCGTGCCGAACGGGCGCTGGTCGGGCAGGTGCAGCAGGGCCCCGGCGTAGAAGCGCACCTCGTTGCGAAGGGCCGCCTCCAGGGCCTCTTCCGGAATGGTCGATACATCGAGCGCCACATCGTGGTAAACTACGGCCCGGGCCAGCACAATGGCCGTGGAGCAGAGTGCCTCGGCCCGCGGCTGGCGGGTATGGCCGGGCAGGCCGAAATTGGCCGGGTAATGCACATCGATTTCCTCAACCACCGAAATCAGCGAGATGGGCAGGTTGAAAATGCGGGCCGTAAGGGCCACAAATTCGTCGAACAGCGGCTCGGTCAGCACCGGCAGCACCTCGAAGGCACGTACGCTGCGCAGCCGGGCCGCGTCATCGTCGGGTAGGTTGGGGAGCGAATTGGTAGCCATCAGCACTGAAGACGGAAGTACAGGCGCTAAGGTTGGGTTGCTCCGCGAACCGGCGGGGAAGGTGCCAGAGGCTTCAGCAGCCACTGCGTAGCAGCAGTTACCAGTTGCTGGGCTGCGGCACGGCCGCCCGGTTGAACGAGGCCACCACGCCGGCCACCTCGCCCAGGAATTCCGGTTCGGCTTCGATGTGGTTGCCCACCACCACCACGTCGGCCCCGGCGGCCAGGGCGGCGTATACTTTCTCGCCCGAATTCAGCCCGCCGCCCACGATAATGGGTGTTTCCACGGCTTCGCGCACGGCCGCAATCATGGCCGCCGATACCGGGTGCTGGGCCCCGCTGCCGCCATCGAGGTACATCAGCTTCAACCCCAGTTGCTCGCCGGCGAGGGCAGTGCAGGCCGCGATACCGGGCTTGTTGTGGGGCAGCGGCGTGGTGCCGCTCATGTAGGAAGCCGTGGTTTGCCGGCCCGAATCGACCAGCATGTAGCCGGTGGGTAGCAATTGGAGCCCGCTGGCCCGCAGGCGCGGCGCGGCCACCACGTGCTGGCCAATCAGGAAATCGGGGTTGCGCCCCGAAATGAGCGAGAGCAGCAGCAGGCCGTCGGCCGGGCCATCGAGGTGCATGCTGTGGCTGGGGAATAGCAGCACCGGCACTTCGGAGTGGGCCTTAATCAACGTAATAAGGGCAGCCTGGTGCTCGCTAAGCACCAGGCTGCCCCCCACGAAAAAGTAGTCGACCGGGTGCGCCTGGCTCAGGGCGAGCAGGTGCAGCAGGCTGGTTTCATCCAGGTTATCAGGGTCGAGCAGTACGGCCAGCGCCTTGCGGCCGTGCGCCCGGCGGCTTAGCAGCGCCTCATACAGACTGGGGTGATTTGGACGCATCCGGGGAAGCAGAAGAAACTGGCGAAGCCTCCGGCGCGTCGGCGGTATCGGCCGGTTTCGCGTCGGAAGGGTCTGCAAGGTCGGCATTTTTGTCGGCCGGGAAAAACTCGCCTGCCTTTTTTGTCACGGCGGCTAATGCCAGCGCGGCCGTTTGAGCTACCAGCACCTTGCCGGTATCGGACTGCAAGAACTGTTGCAACACCGAGCCAACTACGCTCGCCATCGAGTGGCGCGGCGCGGCGGCCATAGCCGGCGTCGGCTCGCCTTTGGCCAATTCGGCCGGGTGCTTAGCCTCGCGTGGGGCGGGCGGGCGGGCGGCGGTTGGGGGCAGGTCCTGGAACGGGTCGTCCTCAAAAGCGGCCGCCTTGGCGGGATTGGGCGGACTAGGCGCGGCCTTGGCGGCGGCGGGCTGCTCGGCCGCTTTGGGGGCCGGGGCCGGCGTAGGAGCAGGGCTGGGCTTGGGCGCAGAAGCCTTTTCAACTGGCCGGGCCGGCGGCGCGGACGTGCCTGCCCGCTGTGCCGCGAGCGGCGTGGGCCGCACCAGGCCCCGGCCAAACTCGTGGTCGGCCTTGCCCATCTGGTCCATGAAAACCATGGCCGAAGCGGCGGCCGACTTGGACTTGTCTTTGCCTTTGTCCTTGCCTTTCTTATCCTTGCTCTTGCTTTCAGCACGCTCGGGCTTGCCGTCGGGGCGATGCTTCTTACCGCCGAAAGCTTTGGTAATGAGCCAGACCGTGCCAGCCAGGCCCGCGCCGATAAGCGCTACTCGGCCCACCTCGGCCGACTTCTCCTTGATATGGTCGACGTCGCCGCGCAGGGCGCGCTCGTACTCAAGTTTTTTACGCTCCAGAAATTCTTTTTCTTCGTCGAAAATGGGGTTTTGCAGCTCACTCATGGCAGGGGGGCTTACGCCTGGCGTTTGTCAGATTTATAGATAGTATCCTTGAGAGCCTTGTTGGCAATGCCCTGGAAAGCGGCTTTATCGACGCCCACCAGCACCAGCACCAACAGCACCAGGTAGAACCCGGCCACGATGCCGAAGCCCCAGTAAGGACTGTCGAGCGCTGAGTTGAGGGCCAACCCGGCGAAAATGCTCACGAAAATGATGAACAGCAGGGCCAGCATAGCCAGCGCGGCCCCGTGAATGGTGCTGACCAGCACGGAGGAGACTTTCTGTTGCAGTTCCAGGCGCACTAGGTCGATGCGGGTGTCGAGGTAGCCGGTCAGGTTGCCAATCAGGCTGTCGTTGCGGGGTGTTTTGGAGTTGTCGTCGTCGGAATTCATACGGCGCGAAAAAGGGTTGGCGAAAGAAATAGAGCAGGGCCGCCACCGGCCGGGCAAGGCCCGAAAGCGCGGTGGCCAGTGTCCGGTCTACGGAAAATTGCGGCGCGCGGCTGACTTTTGTGGGGTTCTTCGTGTTTGTCGCCCAGCGTGAATCAGAATCATTATCAAGTCCTGGGCGTGGCCGCCACTGCTTCCGCCGCCGACATCAAGCGGGCCTACCGCCGCCTGGTGGTGCAGTACCATCCCGACAAGCACGGCGGCGACGTGCGCTACGAAGAGCAGTTCAAGGCCGTGGCCGTGGCCTACGGCGTGCTCGGCGACCCCGGCAAGCGCGCCCACTACGACTTCCAGCAAACCCAGGCCGCCCGCCGCCTCGACGAAGAGCGCCGCCGCCAGCAGCAGCGCCCCGCCACCCAGCACGTGTACGGCGTGCCCATGCCGCCGCCCGCCCCCCTGCGCACCCGCCCGCCCGCCGGCAGCCGCGAGCGCCACTACCAGCGCATTCCGCCGCTACAGCCCCGCTTCAATGGCCGCGACTGGCTGCTCACGCTGCTGCTGCTGCTGGGCATGGCCGGCTTTTTTACGGGCATAAAAGTGACGATGGACCACCTCACTGCTAACAGCCACTACCACGACGCCCTGCGCGCCTACGCCGGCGGCAACCTGGCGGCCGCCAGCAGCCTGCTCGAAGAAACCCTGCACTTTCGCTCCGCCGATGCCGCTGCCCGCCGCCGCTACGGCGAGCTGGAGCTGCTGCTGCAACGCGACCCTGCCGCCGCCGCCGCCGATTTCCGCGTTGCCCTACAGCTGGGCCTGCCGTCCCGCGCCGCCGCCGCTACCTATTATTACCTGGGCCGCGCCGAAGCCCAGCTGGCCCGTCCCGCGTCGGCCGAGTTCAACTTCAGCCGCGCCCTGGCCCTCGACAGCAGCCGCAGCGCGTGGACGATCGAGCGCAGCGCCGCGATCGTCGATCCGGTAGCCTGCCAGCCATAGGCGG
>JALYUI010000032.1 GCA_030853845.1 Bacteroidota bacterium
CGGCCCCAACTCGGTGCGGGCCTTCGCCGCCCGGGGCATCGGCCCCGGCACCTACGCGCCCACTTCCGCCAGCCAAACCGTGAACCAGTTCTACGACCAGGTGGGCGATATTCGCCTCGAAGGCAACCTGGAGTATCGCCAGGACCTGTTTCCCTACGTGAAAGGGGCCTTGTTCATGGATGCCGGCAATATCTGGCTGGTCAACCCCGACCCCGGCCGCGCTACGATAGGAGCTGACGGCCAGCCCGACGGCCAGAACGGCCAGTTCAAGGCCAGCACCTTCCTCAAGCAGCTGGCCGTGGGCGCGGGCGCGGGCATCCGCATCGACGTGCAGTTCTTCGTCATTCGCTTCGACTTCGCCGTGCCCCTAAACAACCCTGGCGTGCGCCCGCCAGACCCCGCCGGCACGCCCAAGCCCAAGCTCAAGCTTTCCGATGGCCGCATCAATCTGGCCATCGGCTATCCGTTCTAAAAGTTGGGGTTCGGAACAAAAAGAGCGTCATGCAGCGCGTAGCAAAGCATGACGCTCTTTTTGTTCCGCCACCTTCGGTCCTTACTTGATAATGGGACTGCGCTCGAACGGCCGCTCACGGTCGAACAAATACCGGTAGGTGGCGTGGGTCTTGATGATTTTGGCCCCGATGGAGCGCATTGTCACCAGCATACGGGGGTTGAAGTCGCCAATCCAGTTCATTTCGATGTCGTGGTAGCCTGCGGCCTCCACGGCCGTTCTGGCGTAGTGCAGCATGGCCGCGTCCACGCCCTTGCCCTGGTGCTCGGGCACCACACCGTAGATGATGCCGAAGGAATTCTTGTCGTTTTTCCGCTGGAAGCGCCACCGCGCCCACAAAAAGCGCAGCTTGCCCGGCAGGTCGAGCCGCCGGCCCACGTGCTTGAAAATCTGGTTCAGCTCGGGCAGCCCGATGAAGAAGGACACCGGTTCGTCGCCGTGGTAGCCAAACCAGAGCAATCGCTCGTCGAGTACCGGCCCCATTTCCTGCACGATGCCACGGGCCTGGTCGAGGCTCATCAGCTTCACGCCCGAGTGCTTGGCCCAGGCCAGGTTATACACGTGGTGGAAATCGTGGGCCAGCTTCTCGGGCTTGCTTTTGTCGGCGTGAGCAAAGCGGTAAGCCCCGGCGTGCTTCTGCGCCATCCGCTCAAAGTTGGTGTGCAGCGGCGTACCTATCAGGCGAAAGCAAGTATATTGCTTGAAATACAGCTGGAAGCCGTATTGCTCAAATAGTTGCCGGTAGTAGGGCGGGTGCCAGAACATGCCGTAGGTAGGCTCCCGGTCGTAGCCATCAATCAGCAGGCCCCAGAACCGGTCGCGCTCGCCGAAATTGATGGGGCCGTCCATAGCGGCCATGCCGCGCGCCAGCAGCCACTGCCGCCCCGCGTCGAACAGCTGGTTGGCCACCGCCTGGTCGTCGATGCACTCGAAAAAACCCACCCCGCCGGTGGGCAGGCTGGCATCCTGCACGTCCACGGCATCGCGGTTGAGGAAAGCGGCCAGGCGGCCAACCGTCTGCCCCCGGGCATCGGTCATTACCCAGCGAATGACTTCGCCATTCTTAAGTTTCGGGTTTTTAGCAGGGTCGAATACGACTTCCACCTCATTTTCGAGTGGGCCGATGTACGGAGGTACCCCGGCGTGCAGCCGGGCCGGCAGGCGGATGAAATCCCGCGCCAGGCGGGCATCGGTTACTTCTAACAGGGGCATAGGCAAGCAGCCGGCAGCCCGGCTTTTCCACCGACTATTGGCCACGCGGCCCGGTCGGGCCACAAAGAAACGGCGGCCCGGCCCGATTGCCGGCCCTGGCCGGGCGGCACCGGGGCACGCCGGCCAGTTATCCATCGGCAGCGCCCCAGCCTTCCTGTTCAGCTAAAATATTAAGGAATAGCGTTACATTGCCCGCATAACCAACGGCTCCGGCGCATTGCTCCGGCCGGGGCTGCTGTAAATCAAATAACTGCGTTTTCGATTCCCTCGCTGCTACCTCCCTGTTCTCCCTGGCCCGTCTACTACCCGCAAATTCAGCTCTATGAAAGTGGTAGGATTCGTTCTGTGCGTCTGGCTCGCCTTGCCGGGACGAATAGCGGCCGCCCCGGCCGGCTCGCCTATCGACAGCCTCCAGCGCCTGCTGGCCGTGGCCCAACCCGACACCGTGCGCGTAAATCGGCTCATTGAGCTGGCGGCCGCGCTCACCCAAATCGACCCGCTCGCCACCATTGCCTACGGCCGGCAGGCACTGCAGCTGGCGCAGCAGGCCGGCTACGTGCGGGGCCAGTCGATGGCGCTGGTGCGGCTGGGCTCGGGCTTTCGCGAGGCCGGCAACTACCCGGCCGCCCTGCAGTTCGGGCTCAAGGGCCTGCACCTGGCCGAGCAGCTCAACAGTCCGCCGCTCGTGGCGCGGGCCCTCAATGCCCTCGGCTACCTCAACTGGGAGCAGGGCAACAGCCGCGCGGCCCTGTTTTACCTGCAACGCGCCCGGGCCGTGGCCGGGCGCAGCCACGCCGATGCCGTGCTCACCCGCGTACTGGGCAACATCGGCAACGTGTACCAGCAGCTCCACCAGCCCGATTCGGCCCTGTTCTTCTCGCACCAGGGCCTGGCCCTCGACCTGCGCAACCACGACCTGAGCAGCGAAGTAGGCGATGCCGCCATGCTGGGCAACATCTACGCGAGCCTGGGCAACCTGCCACTGGCCGAGCGCTACTACCGCTATAGCCTGCACCGGGCGCGGGGGGGCGGCTTCACGTTTGCGCTGTGCCGGGCCTACCTCGGCCAGGCCCGCATGTTCTATTCGGCCGCCGGCCATCCCGCCGACTCGGCCCTGTATTTTGCCCGGCAGGCCCTGCTTACGGCCCGGCAGGGCAACTATCCGCGCGGCCAGTTCGAGGCCGCGCAGTTTCTGGCCACGGCCCTGGCCGCCCGCCACGACACGGCCGCCGCCTTCCGCTACCTGCGCCTGGCAAATGCTACGCGCGACACCTTGTTCAGCGCTACTAAAATCAGCCAGATGCAGGCCCTCGACGTGGGCGAGCGCCTGCGCCTAAGCGAGCTCGACATAGCCAGCAGCCAGGCGGCCGCCCACCGGCGGCAGGCCTGGCTGCTGGCGGCGCTGGTGGCAGCCCTGCCGGCCCTGGTCCTGCTGGGCTACTACGGCCGCCAGCGCCAGCGCGCCAACCAGCAGCTCAACGCCCGCAATGCCGAGCTCGAAACCCAGCGCGAGGAGCTGCATGCCACCCTGGCCCGCCTCGAAGAAACCCAGGCCCAGCTGGTGCAGCGCGAAAAAATGGCCTTCCTGGGCGAGCTCACGGCCGGCATTGCCCACGAGCTGCAAAACCCGCTGGCCTTCGTCCAGAACTTTGCCGATGTGAGTGCCATGCTCGTCGACGACATAACCGGCGAGGGAGCAACCCCGGCCGCCGACAACGGCCACGAACTGCTGCTGGCCGGCCTCAAGCGCAACCTGCGCGAAATCAGCCAGCACGGCCAGCGGGCTACCTCCATCATTTCGAGTATGCTGGCCCGCTCGCGCGGGGTCGCCGCCCCCTGCACACCCACCGACCTCAACGCCCTGGCCCTGGAATACCTGCGCATGGCCTACCAGGGCCTGCGGGCCAAGGACAAGTCGTTTGTAGCCGCGCGCACCACCCACCTGGCCCCGCACCTGCCGCCCGTGGCCGTGGTAGCCCCCGACCTGGGCCGCGTGCTGCTCAATCTGTTCACCAATGCGTTCTACGCCGTGCAACAGCGCCGGCAGCGCGGCGAGGCAGGCTACACGCCTACCATTTCGCTCCGAACTAGCCTGCTCCCGTCCGGCCACGTCGAAATCCGGGTGCGCGACAATGGCCCGGGCATTCCGGCTGCCGTGCAGGCCAATATCTTCCAGCCGTTCTTCACTACCAAGCCCTCCGGCGAAGGTACCGGCCTGGGGCTGGCCCTGGCCCACGATATTGTAGTGCGCGACCACGGCGGCACCCTCACCGTCGAATCCTGCGAAAACGAATTCACGGAATTCAGCATCTGCCTGCCGGGGCCGGCTCCGCAGTAAGGCC
>JALYUI010000062.1 GCA_030853845.1 Bacteroidota bacterium
GGGATAGACGGGGCCGGCTGGCCCGGTGGGCGGGGTGGCCGCCGCCAGCAGGAGCAGGAGCAGCGCGCCGGAGGAAGGGAAGAAAGACATCAGACAAAGCCGAAAAAGCAGCGAGCCGGCATCAGGCCGGCTCGTGCAGTTGTGAACCCGGGATGTAACGGAAGTCCTTCCGGTTTAGTGTAAACAGCGGCAGGCCGTGGTGCAGGGCCGTGGCCGCGATAAGTGCGTCGGGGAAGCTCAGGCGGTGGCTGAGGGTGAACTGCCGCATCAAAAGCAGCATAGTTGTGCCAATTGCCGGTTCAATTGGTAGCAGGACGAAGCGCGCAATTCCGGCCTCAATCGCCTTGAGCCCGGTGCCATTTAGCGCCCCCTGATACAATTCAGCTGCCACTACCGCACTGATACACAACGAGCCGGAGGCTGTCTGGCTAACTCAGCTCCAATAGCCGGGTTGCCTTTGAAAAGCTCAATAACAATGTTCGTATCAAGACAAATCATTGGTCGTATTGCTGAGTACGACGTTGCCAGGCTTGCTGCCGCAACTGCTCAGCGGTGATGTCCCGGTCTTTCCAGATGCCGGCCAAGGCCCACAAATCCTCATCCGAACCCGTGACGGGTTCAATGGCGATTGGGGATTCTGCTACTGCGCCATTCACCTTATTGGGCGTGCCCTGCACTTGTTCACGCCGGGCACGCACCAAATCGAAATGGCTCAGCAGTTCCATCACCAAACCGACTTTGCTCTGGTCGTCGATGGTGAGCACAATCTGCTCACGATAAGGCTGGTCAGAGGTAGGCTGCTCGGGGTTCATGGCATCAGGCTTTAGTCGATTTGGCTTTAGCAGCGGGCTTTTTGGCGGCGGTTTTGGCCGTGGGCTTCTTGGTAGCCGCTTTTTTGGCTGCCGGTTTCTTCGCCGCCGAATCAGCTTTGGTGGCCTTTTTAGCCGGTGCGTCGGCGTCTTTCCCCTCCTTGGCGGGGGCGGCTTTTTTGCCGAAGCGGCCACCTTTGGCGGGCTTGTCGGGCGTGGCGTCGGCCAGCTCGATGCAGCGCTCCAGGGTCAGGTCGGCGGGCTCTTCGCCTTTGGGAATCTTCACGTTTTTCTTGCCCGCCACGATGTAGGGGCCGAAGCGGCCGTTCAGCACCTGAATATCGGGGTTTTCGGGGAAGGCTTTGATGAGGCGCTCGGCGTCGGTTTTGCGTTTCAGCTCAATCAGGGCCACGCCCTCTTCGGCCGTGATGGTGTGGGGGTCCTGCTCCTTGGTGAGGGAGAAGAATTTGCTGTCGTGGCGCACGTAGGGGCCGAAGCGGCCGAGGTTGGCCGTCATGTCCTTGTCTTCGAACTGCCCCACAATGCGCGGCAGCTTGAACAGCTCCAGCGCCTCTTCGAGCGTGATGCTCTCGATGAACTGGCCCTTACGCAGGTTGGCGTAGGCGGGCTTGGTTTCGCCTTCGGTGTCGCCCAGCGCCACGTAGGGGCCGTATTTGCCCAGGCGGGCCGAAATACGCTCGCCGGTTTCGGGGTGCGTGCCCAGCTCGCGGGTAGCGCCCACGGTGCTGCGGTCGATGTCCTGCCCGGCCTCGATGGTCGCGTGGAATTTGCCGTAGAAGCCGGTCAGCATCTTCGTCCAGTCCTCGTGGCCGTTGGCAATCTGGTCGAACTCGTCCTCCACCTTGGCGGTGAACTGAAAGTCCACAATCGTCGGGAAGTGCGCCACCAGGAAGTCATTCACCACCATGGCCGTATCAGTGGGGAAGAGCTTGGCTTTTTCGGCCCCGTAGTTCTCCATTTTTACTTCCGTCTGCACGGCGTCACCTTCCAGCGTCAGCACGTGGAACTTGCGCTCCTTGCCCTCGCGGGTGTCCTTTTCTACGTAGCCGCGCTTCTGCACGGTGCTGATGGTGGGGGCGTAGGTCGAAGGGCGGCCGATACCCATCTCCTCCAGCTTTTTCACCAGCGAAGCCTCGGTATAGCGCGCCGGGGGCGACGAAAACCGCTCGGTAGCGCTCAGGCGCTGCAAGGGCAGGTCCTGGCCCACGCTCAGCGGCGGCAGGCCGCGCGAGAAGCTGCTTTCGCCGTCTTTGGCGTCGTCCTCATCCTCGTCGTCCTTGCTTTCGGCGTACACTTTCAGGAAGCCCTCGAATGTAATCACTTCGCCCGTAGCCGACAGCGTAACGCCCGGCTGGGTGCTGATGCCAATTACCGCCGTGGTGCGCTCAATCACCGCCTCCGCCATCTGCGAAGCCATGGCCCGCTTGCGGATGAGGTCGTACAGCCGCTGCTCGGAGGAATCGGCACCGGCTTTCACCAACGCGAAATCGGTGGGCCGGATGGCTTCGTGGGCCTCCTGGGCCGAAGCCGACTTGGTTTTGAAGGTGCGCATGTGGTGGTACTCGGCCCCGTAAGCCGCCGTGATAGTGGCCTGCGCCCCCGCCAACGCCTCGCCCGACAGGTTCACCGAGTCCGTCCGCATGTAGCTGATTTTACCGGCTTCGTACAGCTTCTGGGCCACGCTCATGGTCTGGGCCACCGAAAAGCCCAGCTTGCGCGAGGCTTCCTGTTGCAATGTGGACGTGGTGAACGGCGCGGCGGGGCTGCGCTTGCCGGGCTTCTTGTCGAGGCTTTCAATCTGATACGAAGCACCCACGCAGCGCGCCAGGAAAGCCTCGGCTTCGGCGCGCACTTTATAACGAGTGGGCAATTCTGCCTCCAGCACCGCGCCGCGCCCGGCATCGAAGCGGGCTACCACGCGGTAGGCGCTGGCCGAAAGGTGGCTGGCAACTTCGCGCTCGCGCTCCACTACCAGCCGCACGGCCACGCTCTGCACGCGGCCGGCGCTCAGGCCGGGCTTCACTTTTTTCCAGAGCACGGGGCTCAGCTCGAAGCCTACGAGGCGGTCGAGCACGCGGCGGGCCTGCTGGGCGTTCACCAAATCCTGGTTCACGGTGCGCGGGTCGGCAATGGCGGCCAGGATGGCGTTTTTGGTGATTTCGCGGAACACGATGCGCCGGGTTTTAGCCTCGGGCAGGTTCAGCGTTTCGGCCAGGTGCCAGGAAATAGCTTCGCCTTCACGGTCATCGTCACTCGCCAGCCAGACAGTTTCGGCTTCTTTCGATAATTTTTTCAGCTGCGCGATGAGCTCGCGCTTATCGGGCGAAACCACATAAGTAGGCTTGAAACCATTGGCAATATCGATGGCGTTGTTGTCCTTGGGCAGGTCGCGGACGTGCCCGTAGCTGGAGCGCACCACGAAATCGGCCCCGAGGTAGCCCTCGATGGTTTTGGCTTTGGCGGGCGATTCGACGATAACTAAATTCTTGACCATGTGAGCGGGGGAGGGGTGCGGCGGCCAAAACAGGCCTGCATTAGGTGAAACGGGGCACCGCCGCGAAAAGTTAATAGTGCCGCAAAGATGTCGGATAATTCCGGCCGAAACCGCAACCCCGGCGCGCGACTTCCGTTTGCGGCGGCACCGGGGTGGAGTGGCGCGGCCGTTTCTGGCGAGATTCGGCCGGCTGCTACTCCTTCGCGTACCTTTGGTTGTTGGTGCTCCGCGCCTGTACTTTCGCTGTCTCATCCTGCCTCCCTTCACCCGCCCGATTCGTTCCTTAACTATATGGCTTCTCCCAAGACTGCGCAACCCAAGGCCCGCCGGGCCGCCGAGGCTGAAATTATGGTCGATGTGGCTTCCGATATACCCGATGCCGGCGCTGTATCGTCGCTTGACGTGGTGCGCACCAACAACGACCTGACGCGCAAGCGCGGCGGCGAGCGCGGCTCCATCGACACCCAGGACCCGGGCTACGTCAACGACCAGCTCAACCGGGTGCTCTATGCGCTCGATGCCTTTAAGAAAGGCGATGTGAGCGTGCGCCTCACCAAGCAGAACGACGACATCTTCGCCGAAATCGCCGAAGCCTACAACTCGATGGTAGATATGATTGCCGGCGTGGGCGGCGAGGTGTCGCGCATCTCGAAAGTGGCCGGCGTGGAGGGCAACCTCAAGGCCCGCGCCTCGGCCGACGGCGCTGCCGGCTTCTGGCGCGACATGGTGAATAACATCAACGGCCTCGTGGACAGCATTGCCGTTCCGGTACTCGAAGTGGGCAAGGTACTGAAGAACATCAGCCGGGGCAACCTCGATGAGAGCTTCCAGATTCCAGTGTCGGGTGATTTCAAGCTGATGGCCGAAACCATCAACAAAACGATTGATAACCTGAACGTATTCGCCAGCGAAGTAACCCGCGTGGCGCAGGAGGTGGGCACCGAGGGCAAGCTCGGCGGCCAGGCTAGCGTGCCGAACGTGGGTGGCATCTGGAAAGACCTGACCGACAATGTGAACAACATGGCCTCGAACCTTACCGTGCAGGTGCGGGACATTGCCAATGTGGCCACCGCCGTAGCTAAAGGCGACCTGAGCCAGAAAATTACGGTGGATGTAAAGGGCGAATTCCTCCAGCTGAAGCAGAACCTGAACCAGATGGTGGACTCGCTGAACCTGTTTGCCGGCGAAGTAACCCGCGTGGCGCAGGAGGTGGGCACCGAAGGAAAACTGGGTGGCCAGGCCGTAGTGCCCAACGTGGCCGGCGTCTGGAAGGAACTTACGGACAACGTAAACAACATGGCATCCAACCTGACTTCTCAGGTGCGGGACATTGCCAACGTGGCCACGGCCGTAGCCAAAGGCGACCTGAGCCAGAAAGTAACCGTCGATGTAAAAGGCGAGTTGCTGCAGCTGAAGCAGAACCTGAACCAGATGGTGGACTCGCTGAACCTGTTTGCCGGCGAAGTAACCCGCGTGGCCCAGGAAGTAGGCACCGAGGGCAAGCTCGGCGGCCAGGCCGTAGTGCCCAACGTGGCCGGCGTCTGGAAAGACCTCACGGACAACGTGAACTACATGGCCAGCAACCTGACCAACCAGATGCGGGACATTGCCAACGTGGCTACCGCAGTTGCGAAAGGCGACCTGACCCAGACGGTGACGGTGGACGTAAAAGGCGAATTCCTGCAGCTGAAGGAAAACCTGAACCAGATGGTTGCCTCGCTGAACCTGTTTGCCGGCGAAGTAACCCGCGTGGCCCAGGAAGTGGGCACCGAAGGAAAACTGGGTGGCCAAGCCTCGGTACCCAACGTGGCGGGCGTGTGGAAGGCCCTGACGGACAACGTAAACGACATGGCCTCGGCCCTAACCTCGCAGGTGCGGGACATTGCCAACGTGGCCACCGCCGTATCCAAAGGCGACCTGAGCCAGAAAATTACAGTTGATGTAAAAGGCGAGCTACTGGACCTGAAGGACAACCTGAACCAGATGGTGGACTCGCTCAACATCTTCGGTGACGAAGTAACCCGCGTGGCCCGCGAGGTGGGCACCGAAGGCAAGCTCGGCGGCCAGGCCGTGGTGCCCCGCGTGGGCGGCACCTGGAAG
>JALYUI010000065.1 GCA_030853845.1 Bacteroidota bacterium
GCCCGTCGGGGCAGTAAGAGCAGCCGTTTCAAACCGGGCTAGCGCGCCGAATGACCAATGCGGGGTACTCCGCCAACCGCCTCCAGCTAGTGCAAACAGCCCACCAGGGCCGGGGCCGGGAACGGAGCCCGCGCGGGGTAGCTGCCCGTTGCGCGGGCGGCTGCAAAAGCAGCCAGCCGATGGCCTTTCCGGAGGCCGGACAAAGGCGCATGGATTCGCAACAAATCCGCAAGGCGGGGTTTAAAAACGAATGTAAATGCATCAAAAACAGATGCGGGCTCCGGGGTTCGTGAATTTCCTTTGTAGTGTTACAGGGCCTGATTATCAGCTTGTAAAAAACCACCACACCGCTGTTCCAATGAAACAAAAGCTGACGCTCGCATTTCTCTCGCTGGGAGCCGTGCTGTTGCCGCTGGCGGCCCGCGCCCAGGTAGGAGTGGGCACTGCCACACCCGATGCCAAAGCCGCCCTGGAAATTAAGGCATCGGACAAGGGCCTGCTCATTCCGCGCCTGACGGCTGGCCAGCGCACGGCCATCACCTCGCCGCCCCAGGGCCTGATGGTGTACCAGACCGATGGCACAGCCGGCGGTGGGGCGCAAACCGGCTTCTGGTACTACGCCGGCACCGGGGGCTGGGTGCTGATTGACCCTGCCCCCGGCGGCCTCACGCTGCCCTACGCCGGCACCGCCGCCACGGGTGGGCGGGCGTTTCAGGTGGACAATACCGGCGGTGGGGCCGGCCTGTTGGCTACCGCTACCGGCAGTTCTCCGGCAGTGCAAGGGTTCAATTCCGGGGCCGGCGAGGGGGTGGTGGGCACCGCCAGCACCGGCAGCGGCGTATTGGCCAATTCGGGCTCCGGCACCAATATTCTTTCCACTAAAAGCGGGCTGCAAACCGGCCGCCTGGCCGCAATTATCAACTACACGACTACCAACGACTCGACCGCCGTATTCGTGACTACACCCGGCGACCGGCCCGCCCTGCGCGCCGTGAACACGGCCACGTCGGCCCAGGCCGCCATTCGCGGGGTGAAACAAAGCGCCGCCGCCGACGGCATCGGGGTGGAAGGCGTGATAACGAGTGGGGCCAGCGGCAACGCGGCCGGCGTGCTGGGCAACGACCAAAGCGGCAGCGGCACGGGCAGCGGCGTGCTGGGCCTCACGGCCGGCGGCTACGGCGTGCGCGGCATTGCCTCGGCCAGCGGCGGCTACGGCGTGAGCGGCTCGGCTACCAACAGCTACGGCGTGATTGGCAGCAGTAGCAGCGGCGTGGGCGTGTATGGCAATAGCACCAGCGGCTACGGCGTGCGGGGCCAGGCCGGCACCACGGCCGCCGTCTACGGCGAGTCATCGTCGTTTTTGCTGGCGCTGGGGGCCGTCACGGGCAGCAACACCGGCACCAGTGCCAGCGCCATCGGGGTGGTGGGCCTCACGCAGAACGGCTACGGCGTGCGCGGGGTGGCCTCGGGCAGTGGCTATGGCACCGGGGGCGTGGGCACCACGGGCTACGGCGTGTTTGGCCGCAGCGACAGCGGCAGCGGCGTGTATGGCTACACCGATGCTGGCAACGTGGCCGGGGTTGCCGGCGTGCGCGGCACCACGGCCGGCGCGGGCGTGGGCGTGCTGGGCACCACCAGCACCGGCTACGGCGTGCGCGGCGAAGCCACCGGCAGCAGCGGCTACGGCGTAACGGGGGTGGCCTCGGGCAGCAACGGTATCGGGCTGCTTGGCTCGGCTACGGGCGGGGCTACGGGCATTACCGGCCAGGCCAGCGGTACGGGCCGGGCCGGCTACTTCAACCAAAACGGCGGCAGCAGCACCGCCAACGCCGTGGAAGTACAGAACAGCAGCCTGGGCCGCACGGCCTTATTTAACCAAAGCAATGGCAGCAATGCGGCCAATGTTGTAGAAATAAATGGTGTAGGTTCTGGTAATACACTGAAAATTACGCACCCGGTGGCGTTCAACTCGGGGGCCACGCTCGGACTGCTGGTGACTGACCCCGACGGCGACCACAATGTATCGGTACGGTCGGAGTCCATCACGGTGAAAACGACGAGCACCAACGAGTTCACCCAGATGTTTGGGGGCCACACCACGATGTTAACCAATAGCTCGCAGGCGCTGGACGCTATCGCCGATGGCACCGACCCTAACTTTGGCGCAATTCAGGCAACCGCTTACAATGGGGCACGGGCCGCGAAATTTCAGGGTGCGGTGCAGGTAATCGGCACCTTGTCGAAGTCGGGCGGCTCGTTTCAGATTGACCACCCGCTCGACCCCGCCAACCAGTACCTTTTCCACAGCTTCGTGGAGAGCCCCGACATGATGAACGTGTACAATGGCAACATCACGCTCGATGCCCGGGGCGAAGCCACCGTGCAGCTGCCCGACTGGTTCGAGGCCCTCAACCGCGACTTCCGCTACCAGCTCACGCCCATCGGGGCGGCCTTCACGCCCTACGTGCTGGCTAAGGTGGCCGGCAACCAGTTCCGCATCGCCGGCCAGCCGGGCGCGGAAGTGAGCTGGCAGGTCACCGGTATCCGGCACGACAAGTGGGCCGATGCCAACCGCATTCCTGTGGAGCAAGCCAAGGAGCCCGGTAACCAAGGCAAATACCTGCATCCCACGCTGTTTGGTCAGCCGGCCGCGCGCGGCATTGGCTACCTCGATGCCGGGGCGCTTGCCGCCCGCCGGGCGCAGGCCCAGCCGGCCCCGGCTTTGGCGCATACTTCGGCCGCCCCGGGCCAGCTGGGCGATGCGCCGGCCGCGCCCGAAGCGGCTAGTCGGCCCTAGTCGGGCGGGGCTCGTTTTACCCGTTTTTTCTGATTTCCGGATGCCGGCTTTGCCCGGCACATGGCCGCCTCCTGGGCGGGCCGGCTTCCTATTGCTTTTTTAATTTTTTGTTCAACCCCATTTTTTGTCATGAAAACCCTTTCTGTTTCCGCCATTCGTGCTTTTTTGCCCCTGCTGGGATTGTCGCTGCTGAGCCTGACGGCCTGCAAGAAGGACAGCGAAACGGCTACTCCCGCCGCCGATGCCGACGGCACCGTGACCTGGACTAACAACGGCACCACTTACACCAGCACGGCCCGGTCGTCGGCCATCGTGGACACTGGCGATAAAATCATCATCACCGGCGGCTCCGACGACAGCAACAACATCGTGTCGCTGGCCTTGCAGGGCATCAACGCGAAGGGGGCCGGTACCTACGACCTGCGCAAAGGGGCGATGTTCGCCGATGTGCCCTTGGCTGGCCTCACCCTGAATGGTAGCAACCCCAGCCAGGCCACGCAGTTCCAGACGCTGTTCGGCCCTAATGCTTCCAATGGCAGCATCGTAGTCACCACCTACGACAAGGCGAATCAGAAGCTCAGCGGCACATTCAGCTTCACCGGCGGGGCCATTCCCTTCGGCACGGGCACCGGTACCCAGGTCGTGAGCAGCGGCAGCTTCAGCTTCACGCGCTTCCGCTAACGGCCCGGAAACCCAACCCGGTGGACCAGCATATCCACTGAAAAAGCAAGCCAAATGCTCGCTGGCTTTTTGGCGCATGCATTTGCAACAAATCCAGATGCTACGGCACAAATACGAATGCGATTGCATCAATAGCAAATGCCATTCGGCCGGGCGCGCCCCTTCCTTTGTATCGTCGGTTAGGCTGATTGTCAGGTGATAAGCTGGCGGCTGCTCACTCCGGCCACCTTCTTTCTGCAAAATTTTATGAAACGAATTTTTCACCTACTGCTGGCGCTGCTTGGAGCCTTTATACTGGCCGGGCCGCCCGCCGCCCAGGCCCAGGACCTGGCCAGCCTGGCCCAGCAGAAACCCGTGACGCTGACCGGCTCGCTCGACCTGCGGACGGTGTTTTACGGCTACTCGGGCAGCATCGCGGCGCGGCGCAAGCCCTTCAGCTACGTGCTCAGCGGGCGGCCCACCCTCAACATCTACGGCGTGGCCGTGCCGCTCGAATTCGTGCTCAGCGAGCAGGACCGGGCCATCCGGCAGCCCTTCAACCAGTTCGGGCTGAGCCCGACCTACAAGTGGGCCACCGCTCACCTCGGCTACCGCAACCTGAGCTGGTCGCCCTTCACGCTGGCGGGCCACACCATGCTGGGCGCGGGCGTGGAGCTGAACCCCGGCAAGTTTCACTTCGGGCTGATGGTGGGCCGCTTCGCCCGCGCCACTGCCGTAGATGCCACTACCGGCCTGACGGCCCCGTTCGCGTTTTCGCGCCGGGGCTACGCCCTGAAGCTGGGCGTGGGCACCGTAGATAAGTCCTTCATCGACTTCACGCTGGTGAAGGGCCGCGACGACAGCACCAGCGTGAGTCGCCAGGACCGCCTGGCCGCCGGCCCCAACGCCGGCCTGGTGCAGCCCGCCGAAAACCTGGCCCTGGGCGTGGGCACTCGCCTGGGCTTCGGCAAAAACAAGTATTGGTTTGTGGATGGCGACGCGGCCGTGAGCCTCTACACCCGCCGCCTGGGCAGCCGCCTGAGGCTGGGCGAAAGCACGGTGCCAAGCATCGTCGACAAAACCCTAGGCCGGCTGGTGAGCCTCAATGGCTCGACCGAGCTGTACACGGCCTGGCAGGCCGGGGCGGGCTACTCGAAAAACGGGCGCGGCCTGAAGGTGCGCTACCGGCGCATCTCGCCCGGCTACCAGAGCATGGGGGCCTACTTTTTCCAGGATGACGTGGCCAACCTGACCATCGCGCCCAGCTTTGCGCTCTTCAACCAGAAGGTGCGGCTGAGCGGCAACTTCGGCGTGCAGCAGGATAACCTGCGCGGCCAGAAGCAGCTCACCAGCAAGCGTATCATCGGCTCGGTGTCGGCCTCGGCCGACTTCACGGAGCGCTTCGGCGTCGACTTCAACTACAGCAACTTCACCACCGACCAGCAGCAGGCCGGGGCCGTGCAGATTGCCGACTCGTTCCGCCTCGCCCAAACCACCCAGAGCTTTTCGCTGGCCCCGCGCTACGTGCTCATGGGCGAGCACTACGGCCACGCCGTGCTGCTGAGCGTGGACCGCTCGACCCTGCGCGCGCTGGGCAGCAACCTGCTCGATAAGCTCGGTGAGTTCACGGCCCTCAATGCCTTCCTCAACTACCAGCTCACCCTAGTGGCCCCGCGCCTCACGCTGGGCGCCACCTACAACTACACCGAGCTGGATTTGAGCCAGGGCACCGACCTCAACCAGGGCCTGCAGCTGTCGGCCGACCGTCCCTTTCTGCAACACGATGCCCTGCGCCTGGGCCTGCGCGGCTCCTGGTTGGCCTCGCGCCGCTTCGGCGAGCCGGGCCGCATTGCCGGGCTGGGCCTGCGCACCACCTACCGCGCCGGACCGCACCACAGCTTCCGCCTCGATGCCGCCTACACCGCCCGCCGCCCCGACCACGACACCCCCCAAAACCCTCGCTACACCGAAACCCGCGCCGAAATCGGCTACGGGTTCACGTTCTGACGCAGGGGTGAGGCAACTCCAGAACAACCCGCAAACGCTCCCTTTACCTCATTTTTCACCCAGCCTTCTGCATGAAATCATTCTTCCTCCATCCGCTGCTCCGGTGGCTGCTGCCGCTGCTGCTGCTTGCCTTCGGAGCGCGGGCGCAGGCCCCGGCCGTCCGTGTGACGGTGGTGCCGCTGCCGCCGTACTCCACCCACCTGTCCGACTACGTCGACCAGCCCAACCGCCTGCTCATCACGCTGAGCAACACCACCCGCCAGGCCGTGAGCCTGCAGCTGGCCGGCTCTATTGCCGGCGATAACGGCGTAAGTGCCCGCACCAAGCCCGGTGCGCACTCGCCCCGGCCCGTGAGCCTCGACGCGCTGCAAACCCGGCAGCTCGATGCCGACGAGCTGGGCCAGCTTTTCGATGAGGGAATGCTGACTTACAGTGGAATTTCGGCCCAGGAAATTGTGCGTGGCAATGGCCTGCCCGAGGGCACTTACACCATTTGTGTGCGGGCGCTCGACTACGCCACCGGCCAGCTGCTATCGGCTGATGAGCCGGTGGGCTGTTCGCGGCCTTTCAGCCTGCGGAGCTTCGAGGCACCCTACATCATCAAGCCCCAGCCCGACGAAAATGTCCGGCCCAATAGCCCGCAGAATATCATTTTCACCTGGAGCCGGCCGGCGGGTGCGCCCATTACCACCGAGTACGAGCTGCGCATCGTGGAGCTGTCGGACCCGCGCCGCAACCCCAACGATGCCTACCTGGCCGGCACGGTGCCGCCCCTGTTCGAGCGCACCGTGAGCGGGGCCACCGTGCTGCTCTACGGTCCCGGCGAACCGGCCCTGATTCAGGGCCGCCGCTACGCCTTCGCCGTCACGGCCCGTGACCCGGCCAACCGCACCGTGTTCCGCAACAACGGCCGCAGCGAGGTGCAAACCTTCGTGTACGGCTCTGTGCCCGCGCCCGGCCCGGTCGCGGCCGGCCCCACCAAGCCGCCGAAAACCAACATCAAAGCCACTCTCACGTCGCTGCCGCTCACCACTATCCGCGGGCGGGTGGTGTGGGGCTTCCGCGCCAGTGAGGAAAAGCAGCCCATTTTGTGGACGGCGGTACAGCAGTTGCCGGTGTTCGACGCTGCCAATGGGGGCGTGGCCGCTGTGCTGGCCGATGCCAGCTTCGGGCCGGGCGGCGCGGGCGTGCTGGCCCACGCGGCCGGGCAGGCCAAAGCCAGCACCGGCAGTACCGGGCCCGCGGCCAGCCCTGGCAGCGGCCTGAATGGGAGCAGCGCCGGCAGCGGCAGCTCGGGCTTTGGTGGGGGCGGCGTGGGCAACAGCAGCTTCGGCACCTTTGGCAGCGGCGGCGGCAACGTGTACGGCTCCGGCGGTGGCTTGCTGTCGGCCACCATTCCCAACCCGCAGCAGGCCCTGAATAGTGGTGGCAGCGCGGCCGGCGTGGCCTCGGTGCTGGGCGGCGGCAATACCACGGGCGTGGTTATGGGCGGCGCTTCGGCCAGCTACAGCACGCCCGGGCAGCCGCAGGGCAGCCTCGGGGCCGGGGTAGTGGCGAAGCAGCCCAACCTGACGGCGTTGCTGGGCAGCCAGCGCTACCCGCTGGGCAACACCAAGGTGCGGCTGGTGTTCGACTACAAGCCCATTGCGCCCAACCAAACGGGCTACACCGATAAAATCCTGAATGCCACCCGGAGCGTGGTCATCGGCCTGGGCACCACCAACGCCAACGGCGAGTTCAGCATCAGCTACATGAACCCGGCCCAGTACGACCCCGCCGGCGGCCTGGCGGTGATGGTGGGCACCAAAACGAAGGCCATCACCGCCCTGCGCGTCGAGGTCGACAACCCGCGCTTCTACTCCGAGCCGGTCCCGTACACCATGCCCGCGCCGAAAGACGGCGAGTACGACCTCGGCGATGTGGCCTGCCTGGCCAAAACCTACCGCCTGGCGGTGAAGCTGACCGACGGCCAGAACCCCATCACCAAGGGCGTGAAGATTGAGCTGCTGCGCCAGACCAAGTGGTACGACACCAATGCCTATGCCCGCCCCGAAGGCCAGCTGCCCGAAGGCGCGCGCCCCACCGAAAGCATTTTCCTGGTGGACCTGACCAAAGTGACCGAGGCCACCACCGTTGCCCAGGATTTCACGCGCCTCTTTCCCAACGTGGGCCCCGACCAATACACCGTGCGCATCACCGGCGAAGGCTACCAGATGCAGCTGACGAGCCTGAAAGTGCAGCCCCCCACCGGCCCGGCCTCCGACGGCGTGCTGACCGTGACCAAAACCTATACCCTCGTGCCCACCCCGCCGGTGGTGCAGGGCCGCGTACTGCGCAAGCAGGACAACAGCCCGCTTCAGGGGGCCACCGTGCGCCTGTACCGCGGCCCGGTAGACAAGCCGGAGAAGCAATTCAGCACCGAAACCGATGCCAAAGGACGCTTCAGCATCTCCCTGTCCGGGGCCAGCGCCTACGAATACACGCTCCTGATATCCGGCACCGGCGTGGCCTCCAATTATCAGGAAGACCATATTAAGCTGAACAAGACCGGCCCGGCCGGCATCATCACCCGCGACCCGATTCTGATTGATGCCACCCAGTACCCGCTGGCCGGCCGGGTGGTAAGCGACGAGGGTGGGGGAGTAGCCGCAGCCGCCCTGCAATGGCGCTCGGGCGGCGCGCCCTTCACCGCCGACGACCAGGGGCGCTTCCTCACCCTGCACCAGGCCGGGCCGGATACGCTGCTGGTAACCAAGCTGGGCTACCAGCCCCGCAAAGTGCCCGTGGTGGTAGCCAGCGACGGCAAGTCCGGCAAAAAAGGCAAGTCGGGCAGCATCACCACTATCGACCTGGGCACGCCCGACGGCATGATGATGGCCGCCACCGGCCTGTCGAACACCATCGCCAACTTCCCCAGCATGCAGGCCAGCCCTGGCGGCGGTGGCGCGGGCAGCAGCAGCGGCGGCAAGAATAAGAACAAAAGCAATACTAGCAGCGCGCCCGGTTCGGTCGGCGCGGCATTCAACCCCATGCCGGGCATGAGCATGAACGCCGGGGCCGCGTCGAACAGCTACCTCAGCCTGCTGCAATACGCCGGGGTCGGTAAGGGCGTGCCGGTGGGGGCAGCCCAGGATTTGGGCCTGATTACCCTCACCAAGTCGGTGGGCCGGCTGCTGGTCAGTGTGCTCGATTCGGCCTCGAAAAAGCCGCTAAAGGATGCCGTGGTGAGTTTCCCCGAGGCCTCGCCGGCCCTGAGCTTGAACACCAGCGCCGCCGGCCGGGCCTACTTTGGCAAAGCCCCCGGCGGCCCGCTAACGGTGCTGGTGGCCGGCCCCGCCGGCGGCCCCATCGCCTACGTGCCGACTCCCACCGACGTGACCGTGACCCTAAACGGCGACACCACCCGCATCAGTGTGAAGCTGGCCCCCGGCACCCGCGTGAGCGGCACCGTGCAGAGCGGCGGGGCGGCCGTGGCCGGCGCAAAAGTGCGCGTGCAGGGCCGCCCCGAGCTGGAAGCCACCACCAACCCCGCCGGCACCTACGAGCTGGTGGGCGTGCCCGCGGGCTCCTGGACGCTGGAGGCTGCCAAATCCGGCCTCATTGGCCAGAGCAAAACCCAGGGCTTTAAGGCCGGCACTGCGGCCACCGTCGATTTTGCCCTTACCGGCGCGGGCTTCGCCATCGACAAGCTGCTGGGCTTTCCCATCGAAATCAAGGAGGGCGGCTTGAAAATGGCCGGCGACACCACCCTCACCGGCACCTTCGTGAACCTGCCCGCCAACGAGGTGTTTGCCCCGGCTGCCGGCGCTACGCTGGCCTTTACCAAAGTAGCAGTGCGGCTCGATAAGTCGGGCGTGCTGCGCCCCAAAGGCCAGGCCTTCGTGCAGACCGAAACCCCCGACCTGGCCCTCACGGCCTTCAATTTCCTGCCCGTTCACCTGAAAGCCAGCACCGGCCTGAAGGTGCTGATGCTGGCCGATAACCCCGCCGCCGGGCTGGTGACGGGCCAGCCCGAAATCAGCTTTGGCACGCTGGGGGCCGGCCTGGGCTGGGCGTTTCCCGCTTCGGGCGGTGCGCTACAGTACCTGAGTGCGGCCGCCGGCACTGGCCCGGTGCCCGACCTGCCGGCCCTGAGCTCGGCCCCGCTCCCGGCGCTGCCCAGCCTGTACCTGCGCGGCGCGGCCAGCACGGCCAGCCTCACACTCTACAGCTTCAAAGCCACCATCGACCTGACCAAGAGCAGCGTGGGGGCCGACGGCCTGCACCTGAGCGGCGACGTGCAGTTGAGCGGCATTCCCGGCCTGGGCGCGGTCAAGGTGGGCCTGCCCACGCTCTGGCTCTCGACCAAGGGCGAAATCAAGCAGGCCGAGCTCAGCTTTAGCCCCGCGCCCAGCGTGGCGCTCGGGCCGTGGGGGCTCACGCTCTCGTCGGGCTCCCTCTCCGAGCAGGGCTTCAGCCTGGGCGGCTCGCTGAAGCTGGCCGTGCCCGGCTCCGCACCTTCCGAAATCAGCTTCAGCAAGCTGGCGGTGGGGGCGGGGCAGCTCTACGGCGGCACCTTCACCCTGCCCAGCGGCGGGCTCGACGTGTTCAAGATTGTGAAGTTCAAGCCGGTGGCGGGCTCCCCCATCAGCTTCGGGCAGGAGCCCGGCGGCGGGGCCTTCATCCTGTCGGGCGGCGCCGTGACCAGCCTGGAGTTGCTGAAAAAAGACCTGACCATCAAGAGCTTCGCGGTGACTTCGGCCGGTAAGTTCTCGGCCGAGGTGCCGCTCGACTACAGCGTGAGCTTCGCCGGCATTGCCACGCTCAACCTGGCGAGCATCAAGTTCAACACCATCGGCGACATCGGCATCGACGTGGGCGGGGGCGTGCAGCTCGACCTGCCGCTGGTGAAGGCCGAGGCCGGCAACATCCACTACCGGCCCGGCAAATCGCCTTCGGTCGATAAAATCGGTCTGCACTTCCCGCTGGCCGGCATCGGCGAGCTGGGCGGGTTGGTCGACTTCAAGAACAACGGCTTTGCTGGCAAGCTGGGGCTTAATGTGGTGGGCGCGCTCAAGGCCGACGCCGAATTCAGCTATACGAAGGTCGACGGGGATATCCAGTTTAATACCTTCCTGATGGCCAGCACGCCCCCTATATTTATCGGGCCGGGCGTGGTGCTCTCGGGCATCGGCGGCGGATTTTCCTACGCCCACAAGGAGGTAACATCCGTAACGGTGAGCGGCGTTATCGGTCTGGGCGGCGAGGCTGGAATTGCGCTGAATCCGCTGACGGTGACGGTATTCAGCGGCCCAGTCATCAAAGGCCACGGCGACCTGACGGTGCTCACCCAGAAATTCGCTCAGGCCGACCTGCTGCTGGACTTTCCCAACAAGCTGGCCACGGTCGAAATCAAGTCTGATTTCAACCCCGTGCCACTCGTGAGCACGGCCTCGGCCGGAGCCAAAGTGGTGCTCAGCGGCAAGGAAAACGACACGTACTGGATGATGGCCGTGTACGCCAACGCCAAAATGCTGGGCCTGCTCGACGTGAACGCCCACGTGGTGACCGGCTGGAACCTGAACCGCGACAAGCACCCCGAGCTTTCGGCCTACACCAGTTTCATTAACCCGGCGTACCTCACCAACAAAAACACCATCAACGGCGCGCACCTGCTCGGCAGCACCTTCTTCGGCCGCACCAAAGACAACCCCTGGACCCGCGACTTCGACGTTGCCAGCGGCAAGGTGTGGTTCTACAACAGCGCTGATGTGCAGCTCGACGCCAACTTCAAAACCAACGCCTACGGCCTGGGCATTGCCAGCGGCTGGGGCGGCGGGGCCGACATCACCATCGGCGGCACCAGCATTGCCGGGGCCGACGTAGGGGCCGACTACGCCGTGAGTGGCGGCTACAACCCCGGCGACGGTTGGAACTTCGACGGCCACGCCGCCGCCCACCTCACCGCCTGGTTCGGCAGCTGCAGCGATGCCTGCGAAAATAAAATATGCTGGGGCGGCTGCTTCAACGCCTGTATACTGGGGTGTGAGCTTTGCCCAATTCCGGTGGGTGGCAAAGTCTGCGTGCACCCCGGCATCGATATGAATTACAAGTCCAAAACCGGTAAAGTCGACGTGTCGCTGGACTTGTAAGCACTTCCTCTTCCCTCATCCCACCGGCCCTTCATCAGCAAGAAGGGAACCCGACGAAAGCTGCAACTTCCGTCGGGCGCAAACCCGGTGCCCTCTCTCCTTTTTGGAGAGGGGGTCAGGGGGGAGGCCGCCGGCCGCGCAACCCCACTTTTTTCTGCATCTCCTATGAAACCCTTCAGTTTCCTCCTCCTCGCCGCCACCCTGCTGGCCACCCGGCCCGCCGCCCAGGCCCAAACCGCCAACACCAACCCCGCGCCCGAGCCGCCCATCTACCCCGCGCCCGAAGGCGTGTGGGTCGTCATCAGCGGCTCGGCCCTGAACCCCGACAAGCCCACCGGCCGCCTGGTCGGGGCGCGCATCTTCCGGGCCGATGCCGGCAGCAACAGCTACCAGGAAGTGGGGCAGATTAAGGAAGCCGCCACTCTGGCCGACTTCCGCACCGTGGCCGGTCCCGAATCCGTTCAGGCGCTGAAAGCCGCCCAAAAGCTCGCTTCCGATGAAGCTGCCTGGAGTTTCATTCAGGCCCACCCCAACGTGCAGGCCTACGGCCTGCAGGCCCTCAATATGCCCTTCCGGCAGGCCCTGGGCACGGCTTTTCTCGATGCTTCGGCCAGAGATGCCAGGCCCGGCACCCGCTTCACCTACCGTGTGCAGCCCATCTACGCCACCGCCGAGCTGAATAAGCAGGCGGAGGGCAAGTTTTTCGAGAAAACCGTGGAAATGGGCCGCCTCACGCCGCTGCCCCGGCCCCACACCGCCCACGTGCGCGGCCTCGATTCGGTGATTACCGTGCGCTGGGCCGCCCGCGCCCAGCCGGCTTCGGCCGTGCTCACCACCGTGTTTGGCCGGGTATGGCGGCAGGGGCCGGGCGAGCGAAGCTTCACGGCCCAGCCCGCCCGCCTGCTGGCTACCCGCGAAGGCGACTCGCTGTACTTTAACTTCGACGACCGGGTGCGGCCCGAAAGCCTGTTCCGCTACTACGTGCAGCCGCTCGACTTCGTGGGCAACCCCGGCCCCGGTTCCGACACCACCTACGTGCTGTCGGTCGACCCGCGCCGCACCGCGCTGCTACACGGCGTGTCGGCCCGCGACACCATCGCCGGCATTGCCCTGAGCTGGCCCGCGCTGCCCGCCAAAGGCTACTGGGCCGGCATCGAAATCCAGCGCTCGCGCGATGCCCGGGGCAGCTACGTGCGCCTCGACACCATTCCGGCCACTGCCACCGGCTACCTCGATACCCGCCTGCTGCCCAACGTGGCCTACCACTACCGCCTGCGTGCCTTGCTGCTCGATGGCCGCGCCCCCGACCTGGCCTCCGCCTCCGCTACCGCTTCGCATACGCCTACCGCTGCCGGCCCGCCGCTGCCGCCCGTGGCCCTCACGGGCGAACCCGAAGGCCCGAACGTGCGCCTGCGCTGGCAGCCTGCTGCCCCCGACCTCAACCACGATGCCTACTTCGTGTACCGGGGTACCGCCCGGCAGGATTCGCTGGTCGTGGTTTCGCCGGCCCTGCACGGCGATGTGCTCACCTACCTGGATACCACCGCCGCCAACGGCCGTCGCCAGTACACCTACGTGGTGCAGGCCGTGAATAAAAACAACCAGGCCAGCCCCTTTTCCGAATCCGTATCAGTGCAGCCGCACCGCGCCATGTCCGTGGCAGCCCCCTTCGGCCTGAGCGGCTACGCCGACGGCCCGGCCCTGCGCCTGAGCTGGGATGATGCCGCCCGCCGCGATGCCGCCGTGGTCGCCTACCACCTCTACCGCCGCCCCGCCACCGCAACTACCGGCCAAGCCGGCTTCCAGCGCCTGACCGTAAATGCCGTGCGCGGCGCCTCCTACACCGACGAAGGCCGCCCCGGTGATGCCTGGCAATACGCCGTAGCCGCCGTCGATGCGTTGGGTACCGAAAGCCCCTGGTCGCCCATAGCCACCGTGCGAGTGCCGGCCGCGCCGCTCACGCCGCCTTCGCGCGTGAATGCCCGCCCCGTACCCACCGGCGTCGAGCTGAGTTGGACACACCCGGCCGTGGCCGTGGCCAAAGGCTACGCCCTCTACCGCCGCGCCCGCCAGGAACCCCAGCCCCAGCGCCTGGCCACCCTCACGCCCACCCAAACCCGCTACATCGACCAGACCGCTAAGCCCGGCACGCTCTACATCTACTCCCTCTCCGCCCTGGGTACCGCCCAGGAATCGCCCCGCACCCCCGAAATCAGCGCCCGCCGCTAATCCATCCAACTGAGTTGATAAAACAAAAAATAGCCCCTGCCGCAAAGCAGGGGCTATTTTTGCTAAGTGCCGAAATCAGAACAACCGGCAATGAATCCGTGAAATTCGTCAAATCCGCGAAAATCTGCGGTTAGGCTTTCTTCTTCTCCAGCACCTCGTCAATCAGGCCGTATTCTTTGGCCTCGTCGGCACGCATCCAGTAGTCGCGGTCCGAGTTGTCGTGGATTTCCTGGTAGGTTTTGCCGGTGTGCTGCGCCAGAATGTCATACAGCTCCTTTTTCAGTTTGAGAATCTCGCGGGCCGTGATTTCGATATCCGATGACTGCCCCTGCGCACCGCCCGAAGGCTGGTGAATCATCACCCGGGCGTGGGGGAGGGCCGAGCGCTTGTTGGGCGCACCACCCGCCAGCAGCACGGCGCCCATCGAGGCGGCCAGGCCGGTGCAGATGGTGGCCACGTCGGGGTTCACGTACTGCATCGTGTCGTAAATGCCCAGGCCGGCATACACCGAGCCACCGGGCGAGTTGATGTAGAGCAGAATATCCTTCTTGGCATCGGCCGATTCCAGGAACAGCATCTGCGCCGTCAGGATGTTGGCGATGTAGTCGTCCACTGCTGTGCCGAGGAACACGATGCGGTCCATAATCAGGCGCGAGAACACGTCGATTTCGCGGAAGTTCTGCGGCCGCTCCTCAATCACCGAGCGGGTCATGTTGGTGGGCAGCATCATGCCGTTGCGCAGCTGGCCTTCCACGTGGTTGATGTACTGGTCCACGCCCAGCCCGTTTAGGCCCTGGCCCTTCACGGCAAACTTGCGAAACTCCTGCTTATTCAGAAATGGATTCATGGGAAGAAAATGTAGCGCCGGCGGCTGCTAGCGCGGGTGAGGTAACAATGACGGACGAAGAAAGCGAATGTTGTTGAAACCCCAACAAAAAAGCCCCTACGTCTCCGTAAGGGCTTTTCCAAAAATCGGTTTCGCGCAGCTTAGCTGTGCAGAGTCCGGAATTCTTCGGCCGTTACGGGCTTCTCGGTAACAACAACTTTGCCGCGCAGGTTTTCCAGCACTTTCTCTGCCAGAATGGCCTCGTACTCGCTCACGTAGTTCTTGCCGTTGTCCTGCTTCAGGAACTGGTCGGCGTAGCTGCGCATCGATTCGCGCATCTCATCGGGCATGTTGGGCATGTTGAACTGGCCCATGATTTTGTCGAGCGTGCGGTTCACAATCTCGTCGTTGCTCACTTTCAGGCCAGCTTCTTCCACCACCTTGTTGCGAATCATGCTCCACTTCAGCTCCTTCTCGTAGTCGCTGTAATGCTCCTCCACTTTCTCGGGGGTCAGCTTGCCTTCGTTGGCGCGCACCAGCCACTTCTTGAAAAACTCGGTCGGCACCTGAATCTTGGTGTTCTCCACCAGCTGCTCTACAATCGTGTTGTTGAGCGCGCCCTCGGCCTCCCGGTCGTAGTTGTCCTGGATGGTTTCGCGCACTTTAGCGTCAAACTCCTCCTGGCTCGCAACCGTCTCGGGGCCGAACACCTTGTCGAACAGCTCCTGGTTCATCTCCGGGGCGGCCGTGCGGTTCACTTTCTCCACGCTCAGTACGTAGTCGCCGGTGGCTTCCTCGGCTTCCTTCTTGCTCAAGCCCGAGAAGTTTGAAATAGCTGCTGCGTCCTTCTTAAAGGCCTTTTGCAGGTCGAACGTCACCACATCGCCGGCTTTCTTGCCGATGAACTGCTTGGCATCGCCGGTTACTTTGGCAATTGGCATTAGCACGGTGCGGCCTTCGCCTTCCTCGTCTGCTTTCTTCAGCTTACCGAAGAGGTAGTCGCCTGCCTCCGACTCGTTGGGGTTGGTGGTTTCGCCGAACTGGCGAGCAATCTGCTCGTTGGTCTGGGAGAGAGTTTCGTCGTCCACGCTCACCTTGTGTAGGTCGGCCTTCAGCTCCTTGGGCAGCTCAAAAGCGGGCAGGATGCCCAGCTCGAACTGAAAGGAGAAGTCCTTGGCAGTGGCAAAATCAACCTCGCTCGGCACCGGAATCGGCTCGCCCAGCAGGTTGATTTTGTTGTCCTTAATATAGGAGTCAACGGCCTTGCCCAACATTTTGTTGATTTCCTCGCCCAGAATGCCCTGGCCGTACATCTTGCGCACCATGCCCACGGGCACCATGCCAGGGCGGAAGCCCTTCACTTGGGCGCGCTTGCTGTACTCTTTGATTTGCTTGTCGACGGTGGGCGCGTAGTCGGCTTCGGTCAGGTGCACGGTCAGTAGCCCGGTCAGCTGCTCGTCGTTCTTGTCGAGGGTAATGTTCAAAACAGGGTTGCCGACGGCTGCCGGCCAGTTGAATGGTTGAAAAAAAAGCCTCCAGCCTGTGCGACTGAAGGCCCGTATCAGAGTAAAGTGCGGATAGAGGGACTCGAACCCACACGCCTTGCGGCACCAGAACCTAAACCTGGCACGTCTACCAATTTCGCCATATCCGCTTGTATGGACCCCGAAGCCTGTTGCTCCGGGGCCGCAAAGGTACTTGCCAAAGTGTTAGCGCGCAATCGAAACCTGTAGCGCGATGTAGCGTGGACTCTGCGAGTCCGCGCGTGGGCCAATAT